>JBGQHD010000024.1:0-14906 GCA_041497795.1 Planctomycetia bacterium | reverse complement strand
GCACCACGACAAGGCCATGGACCTGGCCACGCCCGACACCGTGCTGGGCAGCTTCGACGGCCAGGAGTTCACCTACGACGGCCTGGCATCGCGTTTCACGCGCGAAGACGACAAGTTCTTCGTCGAGACCGACGGCCCGGACGGCAAGCCGGGCAAGTTCCAGGTCAGTTACACGTTCGGCGTCGAGCCGCTCCAGCAATACATGGTCGAGATGGACCGCGGCCGCGTGCAGGTGCTCCCCTTCGCCTGGGACACCAAGGCCAAACGGTGGTTTCATCTCTATCAAGACGACCCGCGGCCGGTCCGGCACGACGACCCGCTGCACTGGACCCAGCCGGGCCAGAACTGGAACCACGTCTGCGCCGATTGTCACTCGACCAACCTGCAGAAGGGCTACGACAACGCCACCGACACCTTCCACACCACCTACAGCGAGATCGACGTAAGTTGCGAGGCCTGCCACGGGCCGGGCAGCATGCACGTCGAACTGGCCGAGAAGAAGTGGTTCTTCTGGGACCGCCGCCACGGCTATGGCCTGGCGAAGCTCAAAGGCACCGACCCCACCACGCAACTCGATACGTGTGCCCGTTGCCACTCGCACCGCAGCATGATTTACCCCGACTTCCACGCCGGCGGAGCGTTTCTCGACCACTACTTGCCGGTGCTGCTCGACAGCGGGCTGTACCACGACGACGGGCAGATCGACGAGGAGGTCTACGAGTACGGCTCGTTCCAGCAAAGCCTGATGCACCGCAAGACGGTCCGTTGCAGCGATTGCCACGATCCGCATACCACGAAGATCAAGTTCCAGGGCAACCAGCTTTGCTCGCAGTGCCACACCTCGGCCAAGTACGACACGCCCTCGCACCACCATCACCAGGCAGACGGCGCCGGCGGGAAGTGCGTCGAGTGCCACATGCCGACCAAGAAATACATGGTCGTCGATGTTCGCCGCGACCACAGCCTGCGCGTGCCGCGGCCCGACCTCAGCGTGCAGCTCGGCACGCCGAACGCCTGCACGGGCTGCCATCTGGACGAGAAGAAGTCCGGGCAGGCGGACGAGTATCCGAAGCTGGTAGCATCGGCGCGCCAGGGAGACGCAAAAGCGAAGGACCGCCTGCGGACGCTCGACGATTGGTCGGCCCAGCAAGTGGTGAAGTGGTACGGCGAGAAGCGCCGTGACGCCCCGCATTTCGCATTGACGCTGGCGGCGGCGATGCGAAGGAAGCTGGAAGACGGGGCGGCGAAGACGGCCGCCGGTGGACAGGATCTCGACGAAATCGCCGCGCGGCTGATCGCCGTAGCGAAGAAATCGGGCGACGTCGGACCGATCGTCCGCGCCAGCGCCGTGTCGCTGATGGCTGAGTATGCGACCCGCGAGACGCGGGCAGCCACCGCCGCGGCCCTGAAAGACCGCGAGCCGCTAGTGCGGCTGGCCGCGGCCCGCAATCTCCAGGCATTCCATGGCATCACCACGGCCACCCGCTGGGAGTTCGACCGTATGAATGAGCAGGATGCGAAGCAGGTCGCCATGGACGCCTTCCTGCCGCTCCGCGAACTTTCGGTTCCGCTGCTCGCCGACCCCGTGCGCGCCGTACGGTTCGAAGCGGCCCGGGCGCTGGCGGTCGTGCCGCCGGGCTTGCTCGATGAGAAGGAGCGGATCACGCTCGACGGAATCCTGGCCGAGTTCCGCGCCGGCTGCCTGGATGCGGGGGACCAGGCGGCATCGCACGCCATGCTGGCAGAGTTGGCCGCCGCTCAGAGCAACCTCGCTGAGGCTGAGCGCGAGTATCGCCTGGCCCTGGCCCGGCTACCGGACTTCATTCCCGGGCGGACCGGTCTGGCCGAGCTCTATCGCCATCAGGAGAAGCACGCGGAGGCCGAGAAGCTGCTCCGCGAAGCACTGGTGATCGCCGAAAAGCTGGCCGGCGACGACCGCCGCCGGCGTCCGCAGGAGGCCGAGCTGTATTACCGCTTGGGCTTGATCGTAGCCAGCACCCCGGCTGCTGGGAGCAGCCGGGGTGCTCCGCGGTTGCGCGAGGCGACGAACTTCCTGGCCCAGGCCGTCCGTCTGGCGCCGGACCACGGACGCGCCCGCTTCGCCTGGGCCACGGCGCTGCGGGACATGAACGACTGGGAGGGCGCCGAAGACCAGTACCTGCGGACTTTCGAGCTGTTCCCGCAGGCGCAGGAGTATCGCGACGGGCTGGCCTCCATTTATCAGGTGCAACTCGATAGACTGTCGCAGCGGCAGCGGTGGCGCGAAGCGCTGCCGTATGCCCAGAAGCTCGTCTACCTCGTGCCCAGCGACCAGCGCTTCGCGGCCCAGCTTCGCGAGATGGAGCAGAAGGCGAAGTAGATGGGACGCCTGTTGAGGTGCCAAATTGGTACCTCAAAGTTCCCGCCGATGGCATTTGAGATCACAAATTGTGATCTCAAGTCCTTCGAGCAGTACCTGCCCTGGTTCCGATGGCCAAAACCAGCCGGTCCTTGATCCCGACAGAGCGTATCGAGAACGCGATCCTGCTGATCCGCGAACAGAAGGTGATGTTGGACGTCGATTTGGCAGCCCTTTACGGCGTTGAGACGCGTCTCCTCGTCCAGGCGGTGAAGCGAAATCTCGAACGGTTTCCCGTCGATTTTGCATTTCAGCTCACTGCCGACGAGTTCGAGATCTTGAGATCACAAATTGTGATCTCAAGATCTCATGGCGGACGCCGCTACCGGCCCTACGCTTTCACCGAGCAGGGCGTGGCCATGCTCTCCAGCGTGCTGCGAAGCCCGCAGGCCGGTGGGGTAAACGTCGAGATCATGCGGGCCATCGGGCGCCTGCGGCGATTGTTGGACTCGCACGCCGAGTTGGCACGCAAGCTCAGCGAGTTGGAGCAGAAGTATGAGGGCCAATTCCGCGTCGTGTTTGACGCCATCCGACAGTTGATGCAGCCGAAGACGAAGCCGCCCAAGCCGCGGCCGTTGGGGTTTCACACGCTGAAGAAGTGAGCGTACACGGTAGCCTCAACCAACTGCCGATGATCCTGCTCAACGTCCAATCCCTCGCCAAACACTTCGGCCCCGAGCCGGTGCTCGATGGGGTCTCGTTCGAGGTGCGCCCTGGCGAGCGGATCGGGCTGGTCGGCCCCAACGGCTGCGGCAAGACGACGTTGCTGCGCATCATCGCTGGCCAGGAAGAGCCGGATAAGGGGGCGGTGGAACTGCACCCCTCGGCCCGCATTGGCTTGCTGGAGCAGCATCCGGAGTTCGAGCCGGGCCAAACCGTCTGGGACGTGGCGATGAGCGGCCTGGCCGAGCTGATCTCGCTGAACCACGAGGTCGAGCGGGCCGCGGCGGACCTGGCCGCCAGCAGCGAGCCGGCCGAGCACCGCCGGCTGGCCGAGCGTTTCGACCGCTTGCAGCATGAACTGGAGCACCGCGGCGGCTATCACCTCGACCAAAAAGTGGTGCGCGTGCTCGAAGGGCTGGGTCTGCTCAAGGAGTGTCATCAGCAGCCCGTGGCCCAGCTCAGCGGCGGGCAGCAAAACCGGCTGATGCTGGCCCGGCTATTGCTCTCCGAGTCGAGCGTGCTGCTCCTGGACGAGCCGTCGAACCACTTGGACTTGCAGGCCACGACGTGGCTGGAGGACTTTCTCATCGATCTGCCGCCGGGGCGAGCGGTGATGGTGGTCAGCCACGACCGGTACTTTCTCGACCGCGTGACCAACCGCACGCTGGAGCTATTTCACGGCACCGTGGACTCATACGCCGGCAACTTCTCGGCCTATTGGCGGCAGAAGGCTGAGCGGCTTGAAGTGCAGCGCCGCACCTACGAAAAGCAGCGGGAGTTCATCGCCAAGACCGAAGACTTCATCCGCCGCAATCATTACGGGCAAAAGCACCAGCAGGCCGAAGACCGCCGCAAGAAGCTCGAGCGCGTGGAGCGAATCGAGCCGCCGCGGGAGATCGTCGGCCCGCCGATGGGCTTTCCGCCAGCCGGCCGCACCGGCGACATCGTGCTCCGCATCGAGGGACTGGCGAAGAGCTACGACCTGCCGCAACACGTGGCGTCTCTCCGAGACGCCAGTGCGAGTCTCGGAGAGACTCGCCCACGTGCCGTGCACCTCTTCGCCGGGCTGTCGTTCGACATCCTTCGCGGCCAGCGGTGGGGGATTCTCGGTCCCAACGCCACCGGCAAGAGCACGCTGCTACGGTGCGTGGTCGATCAGGTGACGCCCGACGCGGGCCGCGTGTCGATCGGCCAGGGTGTGCAGATTGGCTACCTGGACCAGTTGACGGCGGGCGTCGATCCGCAGTCGCAGGTGGTGGACGCCATCCGCCCTCGCGGCAAGGAGTTCACCGAGCCGCAGCGCCGCGACCTGTTGGCCCGCTTCGGACTGCAAGGCGCCATTGTCTTCCAGCGCGTGGAGTCGCTGAGCGGCGGCGAGCGCAGCCGGACCGGCCTGGCGCGGCTGGCGGCCGAGGACGCCAACGTGCTGATTCTGGATGAGCCGACGAACCACCTGGACATCTGGGCCCGCGACTCGCTCGAGCAAGCGCTGCGGAAGTTCGACGGCACGGTCTTCCTGGTCAGCCACGACCGGTACTTCCTCAACCGGGTGGTCGATCACCTGCTGGTGGTCGAGCCGGTCGCGGCGGAGGCCGGCCGGGCCGCTTCGGCGTCGCCGGACCGCGTGGGCCAGTCGAACCGCTTTCGCGTCATCGAGGGGAACTACGACACCTACCTGCACTTCGTGGCCCAGGGGCTGGCTGCCTCGATGGACCAGCCGGTTTCCCGCGCATCGACCAACGGCGCCGCCCGGCGCGATCAGTCTGAGGCGTCCCGTCGAGATGGCGATGCCAAGCCCGCCAGGCGCAAGCGGCGGTTCCCCTACCGCAAAGCGGCCGATATCGAAGCGGAAATCCATCGCCGCGAGGCGGAAATCCAAGAGTGCCAGTTCTCGCTGGCCCAACCCGAAGTGTTCCGCGAAGGCGACCGCGTCCGCCAGGTCAAGGCCCGCATCGCCGAGCTTGAGCAGTCGCTGCCTGCGCTCTACGAGCACTGGGAAGAAGCCGTGGAATTGAACTAAGCTGCGGCCCGGCGGCCGGCTGATGATCGCCGACATTCGGGCCATACGGCACTACGCCGCCGACCTGGCGCAGCTCGGCATGCGCGACATCGCCCGCCGCGGCCTGGGCTGGCGGCTGTGGTGGAGCGGTCCGTGGATGCCGACGCATCTCGTGACGGCCACGAAGCCGCGATGTGGATAATGCCTGGCTTCGCAGACGTGGAGCACCGACGAGCGCGACCCTCACCACGCTGCACGACAGCTGGCAATCGCACGCTTGTTGGCAGACCCTGATGAGAGCGACCATCGCTTGCGACGCGCACCTTGCGCCACTACAGTGAAGAGTTCCTGTTGCGGCCAGCCGCGGCGATCACGTCGTACGAGCCATTCCCGCTCGAGCAGGCCAAAAAAAGCGATTGCTCGATTCTCTCAGTAGCGTTTCGACGTCGAGCGGATTTCTTTGGTAACGACGCCTCGGATGTCGGCGAGTCGAGCAGTACGCGCCCGCCTTACCCAGGACACACTCCCAATGCGAATCGCCATTTTGGTCGCTGCCTCGCTGTTTGCGGCAGGTACAAGCCATGCGGGGGAAGAGCCAGGTGGACATTTACTCATCATTGGCGGCGGTCTGCGGCCCGACAACGCGGCCATCTATGAACGTCTCGTGGAGTACGCCGGGGGGAAGAGCCACGCTCGATTCAGTGTGTTCCGCACCGCCAGTTCGTCCGACGTCGCGGCTCAACGAGTCCTGCAGACGCTGGTGCATTACGGCATCTTGCCGGAGCGGATTCATATCGTCGATTTGCAGGTCGGCAACGCGGATCACCAAGTGCTGAACCCGGCCGTCGTCAAACGAATTCTCGATTGCACGGGATTGTTCTTTACCGGGGGAGACCAGCAGCGAATCACGAGTTCCTTGTTGCGACGCGACGGAAGCGACACGCCGGTCCTCTCGGCGATGCGCAAGGTACTCGCGCGGGGGGGCGTTCTCGCGGGCACTAGCGCCGGCGCTGCCATGCAAAGCGAAGTCATGATCGCCGTCGGTGGCTTGCCGGATGAATCGCTGGATGAGGGAATGGATGCGCTGGATTTTGGAGTCACGAAGGATCCTGCCCGGCGTGGTGTGTTGGTTACGCGCGGGCTGGGTTTCTTTCACGCAGGACTCGTGGATCAGCATTTCAGCCAATATCGCGGCCGGCTGGGACGTCTCGCCCGCGCGGCGATCGAGCAGAAATGCCGTTACGGGTTCGGCATCGACGAGAACACGGCGATGGACGTCGGCCCGGACGGCTCTATCGGGGTGCTGGGCCCCGGCACATTAACCGTCATGCATGCGGCGGAAGGAACGTGCAAAGATGGGCCGCTGGGTTGCCGGATCGCGGGCGTGCGCGTTTCGCTGCTGGAACACGGAGACCGCTTTAAGCCCCGCACCGCCACCATGACCGTTCATCCTGACAAGCATCCGCTTGTCGCGGGCTCCGAGGAAATCAACGGCAACCATTTGATCCCCGATATCGCCGGCGAAGGAGCGGTCAAATACGCTCTGATCTCTGGCCTGGCGGAGAACACCCGCAAGAAGCAGGTGGGGGTCGCGCTACAGCACCATGATGCCTTCGGTCATGGTTATCGGTTCACGTTTACCGAGTCGCCGGACACGCGTGCTTATTTCGGCTACGTGAACGGGAATTACTCGCATGCGGTCACCGAGGTTCGTGTCGATATCGAACCGGTCGTGCTGACCCTGCAACCGCCGGAAGCGAGACTGCCCGTCGATGTGCCGCGCGGCTTCGCGAGTGCAGCGGTCCAGGCGACCTGGTTTCGTGGAATGCTCTCGGCCGATGACCGACGTTGCTTCCGACCCCAGGCTGCCATCACGCGAGCCGAACTGACATCGGCCATCGCGCGGACGATCCATCTTGAGCCGCCGCGCAAGGACCCTCCTGTGGCCACGGACGTGCGGAAGGGTTCTCCCTTCGAGGAAGACTTCATCAAGGTCGTCGGAAAGCGGCTCATGAGCATCGACCGCCAAGGAACATTCCGTCCCAGCGACACGCTCACGAGGGAAGAAGCTGCGACCATTGTCGTTCGACTTGCCGAAGCGTACCGCTCGAAACGCCTTACCGCTGAGGCCCTGCCACTCAAAGACGCGGCGGACGTAACTCCGGAAGCCCGACCGGCAGTGTTCGCTGCCATTCGTGAGAAACTCATGTTGACCGACGCGGAGGGGTTTCGGCCACGCACTCCGTTCACGCGCGAGCAGGCGGCGTTTGCCCTGTATCAGATCATTGGCTTTCCGTGGGCCGCGGCCGAAAGCTCCAAGCGGTGAACTCCCCACGGACGCAGGCATTCGCACACGTCCACGGTGTCACCGCCCGCTCAGCGGTATAATCAATTTTTGGATGTGCGCCCCGACCTCGGGGCGAAACGCCGTCGGGGCCTTTGTGGCGAGCAGCCCGCTGGAGAAGCACGGTATGTCTCACATGCGGATTTGCTCTCGCGGGCATCGCTGGGATGCGTTGGCGGACCAACGCCCGTCCGTGGATGACCGCTGGAACGTGTGCCCGGTCTGCGGCGCCACAGTCGAAATCGACCCATTCCGGACGGTCCCCGGCGAGGCAGCCATTGCGGTTGGGCAAGCGCTCCAGGAAACGGCGCTGGCGCTGGCCGCCTCTCAGCCGAGGCCCGTGAGAGTGGCCCTGGTGTCAGGCTCCGGCCCGCACCCGACCAGTGAGATCCAGTCTCTGCTCCACAAGCGGCTCCGCTTCCTTGCCTTCCTTTTCGCGGCTGGAATGGCCATCGTCGTGTTGCTTGTGCTGTTGTCGCCCGGCAATCCTTGGTATGCCATCGCAGTTTACTGTCTTGTCTTTGTCGCGACGGCTGCGCTCGCAGGCGTTCTCTGGAAGAAGTCGTCCCTGTCCTTACGTCATCTACGAGTGATCGAATTTCTTCTTTTCGGCACTATATTCGTCTTCTGGACGCTTTTGCATGCCGTCCTCTACCCCTACTTCCGCCTCGATAAACCCCCGATCTGGTTTGGTTCTATCATGGCGCATGCCATCAGCTTGCCCTGGGTCTTTGTCATTCTTCTCTATGGGATCTTCATTCCGAACACCTGGCGCCGGTGTGCGGCCGTGGTGGGAACTGCAGCCGTCATTCCGCTGTTGATTAGCATTACCACCGGACTATCGGCCGATGCCACGCGCGGCCACGGCCCCGAGCTTTTTTGGGTGACCATGGCAGTATGGATGGCGTCGGCGGCCGCCTTTGCCATTCATGGCTCGCACCGCATCGAAATTCTTCGGCAAGAAGCGTCCGAGGCCCGCAAACTCGGTCAATACGTGCTCAAGCAACGGCTCGGATCGGGCGGCATGGGCGAGGTCTACCTGGCCGAGCACGTGCTGCTCCGGCGGCCCTGCGCAGTCAAGGTCATCCGGCCGGAGCGGGCCGGTGACGCCAGGGAGCTGCAGCGCTTCGAGCGCGAAGTGCGGACCACGGCCTCGCTCACGCACCCCAACACTGTGCAGATCTTCGACTACGGCCACGCCGAGGACGGCACGTTTTACTATGCCATGGAATACCTGCCGGGCTTGAGCCTCGGCGAGCTGGTCCAGCAGCACGGCACGGTGCCCCCGGAGCGGGCGATCCATTTTCTGCGGCAAGTCTGCGGCGCCTTGAGCGAAGCCCACGCCATCGGCCTGATCCATCGGGACATTAAGCCGAGCAACATCATGGTCTGCCAGCGCGGCGGCATGCACGACGTGGCGAAGCTGCTGGATTTCGGCCTGGTGCGTGCGCCCGTGGTCAGCGCCGGGAGCGAGAACCTCACGCAAGACGGAGCCGTCGTCGGCACGCCGGCCTACATGTCGCCCGAGCAGGCGGCCGGCCGCGATGACCTGGACGCGCGGAGCGACATCTACAGCTTGGGCGCGGTAGCGTATTATGTGCTGACGGGCCAACCGCCGTTCGCCCACCGCTCGGCAACGGAAGTGCTCGCGGCCCACCTGTACGAATCGCCCCAGCCGCTTGCCAGACACCGCTTCGACGTGCCCGCCGAACTGGACGCGGTGATCCTCAAGTGCCTCGCCAAGGAGCCCGATCAGCGATTTCCTGATGCAGCCAGCCTCGAAAAGGCCCTGACGGGTTGCCCCACCGCGGACGCCTGGACGCAAGAACGAGCAGCCGCTTGGTGGAGGGGCCTGCAATGATCACCTTGCTTCGCCGAGAGTTCACGGTGGAAGTCCCCCTGGAAAAGGCGTGGCAGCACCTGGCTCGCGTTGAGCAGTGGCCGAGTTGGGCACCGCACATCAAGCAGGTGCAAGTCCAACCGCCCGGGGAGCTCGGCCCGCACTCGACGGGCATCATCCACCTGACGGGCGGCGTCAAGTCCGCGTTCACGATGACCGAGTTCAACCCCTGCCGCAACTGGCAATGGGTTGGCCGTTTCCTCTGGTTGACTGTCCACTACGACCATATCTTTGAGGAGTCGGGGCCCCAGCAGACCAAACTCGTTTGGGTCATTGAGGCCGAAGGGTTCGGCGTATCCGTATTGGGAAGGCTTTTTGCGAAGGTCTACGCCAAGAGCTTAGATCGGGCGATCCCGCTGTTGATCGCGGAGATGAACGCGAGCGAAGCGTAGGGTCGCCCAACCGAACGAAACATGTCGCCCTTCCGTCTCCCCGGAACCAAGAGCGGGTGACCGCCATGAGCCTGCCCGATGCCGTCGGAAAGCCGTCGCTGACTGGGGAAGCGACTGCCCCTGGCCAAAATGGCGGTGCCGTGCCCAGTCCGCCGGTCGGACGGATCCAGATCGCTTTGGCTCCTCGGGCAGGGCTGCAGCCGGCCGAGGAAATCCAACGCCTGCTGCGGAAGCGGCTGCGGTTCTTCGCGCTGTTGATCTCCGGCGGGCTGTCCGTGCTGTTACTGGTTGTGCTCCTGCCGATTCTCATGGCCGATCGCAACGCCCCGGGAAGCGTCGCTACCTTCGGCGTTTACTGTGGCGTGTGGGCGGTAGCGGCCGTGGCGGGGTGGCTCCTGTGCACCACACGCGCACTTTCGCTAAGTCAGCTGCGCAAGATCGAACTCATCGTCTTCGGCACGCTCGCGGCCTCCGGCATCTGGATGCATTACGATTTGTTCGTCAAGTTCTGGCCGTGGCGGGTGCCCGATCTCGCGGGCGACATGGGTTATCCCCTCCTCTTAGCCAGCGGCGAGAGTTTACCCTGGGTCTTCTTGATCGTGGTTTATGGCACTTTCATCCCCAATACGTGGCGTCGTTGCGCCGCTTTCGTGGGGATGACGGCAGCGATTCCGTTGGCGCTTGGTGCCGTCAGCGGCATAGCGGATGGTGCCATGGCAAGCCGCGCACTGCTAGACTTCCTGACCCTGATGGGTGTTTGGCTGGCCTTTGGCGCCGCCGTGGCCGTCTATGGCTCCTATCGCATCGAGTTGCTGCGCCAAGAAGCCCTCGAGGCTCGCAAGCTCGGTCAGTACCAGTTGAAACGGCGTCTTGGTTCTGGCGGCATGGGCGAGGTCTATCTCGCCGAGCACTTGCTGCTCCGGCGGCCCTGTGCGGTCAAGGTCATCCGACCTGAGCGGGCCGGCGATGCCAGGGATCTGGCGCGCTTCGAGCGCGAAGTGCAGGCCACGGCCACGCTCACGCACCCCAATACCGTTCAAATCTTCGACTACGGCCACGCCGAGGACGGCACGTTTTACTATGCCATGGAATACCTGCCGGGCCTGAGCCTCAGCGAATTGGTCCAGCGGCACGGCCCTCTGCCGCCGGAGCGGGCGGTCCACTTCTTGCGACAAGTCTGCGGCGCGTTGAGCGAAGCCCACGGCATCGGCCTGATCCATCGGGATATCAAGCCGAGCAACATCATGGTCTGCCCGCGCGGCGGCCTGCACGACGTGGCCAAGCTGCTGGATTTCGGCCTGGTGCGTGCGCCCGTGTTCGGCGACGCCGTCGGCGCCCTCACGCAAGACGGCACCATCATCGGCACACCGATCTACATGTCGCCCGAACAGGCGGCCGGCCGCGATGACCTGGACGCGCGGAGCGACATCTACAGTTTGGGCGCAGTGGCGTATTATGTGCTGACGGGCCAGCCGCCGTTCGCCCACCGCTCGCCAACGGAAGTGCTCGCGGCCCACCTGTATGAATCGCCCGAACCACTCGCCAGACACCGCATTGACGTGTCCGGCGAGCTGGACGCGGTGATCCTCAAGTGCCTTGCCAAGGAACCGAATCAACGATTCCCGGATGCGGCCGGCCTGGAAAAGGCCTTGGCCGCGTGCCCAACCGCGGAGTCCTGGACCCAGGAACGTGCCGCGGCTTGGTGGCAGGGCCGGGCGACCTCGACGGACAACTGACGGTGCGAGCCTGTGTGGTTCACCCCGCGCTCGCAGCGCCCAGCAACTCTGCGTTAATCTTCGCGATCACGTTGGCGGATTCCGACTCGACACGCACCACCCGCAGAGAATCCGCGGCGTTTTCGACCTGCGCGATGGCCGCCGTGATGGCCTCGTGCAACGAGGCGGCTTTTCGCTGAAACTCAATAAAGGGCACGCCATCCCGCATGTTGAACTCGATATCGCCACCCGTTGCGCTGTAAACGGCGTCGGCCAGCTCGGGCGTGATTTCCGAGATGCCGGAAAGAACCAAGACGAATTCGTGCTTCTTCATGAGCCTGCCGACCGCGAACGTTAGTGCGGGCACTTATCGACAAACCGCCGAACCGCTTCGGCGTGGTTGTGTGGGTCTCGCGGAGTTGACCAAATCGATTTCTGGCATCCACCGCGGCCGTGCGGACAGCGAATCATCCCCCAGCAATGTCCTCTCATCGACTTGATGACCGTCCATCCAGCATCCTCCGCGTAACGGAGCGCTGCCTCGATGTCCTTGTCGGGATGTCTTGATCTCGCCATCGGCACGACCCGCCACGGGCATTATACTTCAGGGTCCGCTAGATGCCGACAGGATCACGATCGCCCATTGCGGTTCCGCCGCCATGCCCTTTCAGCTCGTCAGCCCCTTCGCCCCCGCCGGCGATCAGCCGCAGGCCATCGAGGCCCTGGTGGCCGGGCTGCGCGCCGAGCGGAAACACCAGGTGCTGATGGGGGTCACCGGGTCGGGCAAGACGTTCACCATGGCCAACGTGATCATGGCGATGGACCGGCCGACGCTGGTCCTGTCGCACAACAAGACGTTGGCCGCCCAGCTTTACTCGGAGTTCCGCGAGTTCTTCCCGCACAACGCGGTGCACTACTTCGTCAGCTACTACGACTACTACCAGCCCGAGGCGTACATCCCGCAGCGCGACATTTACATCGAGAAAGACGCCTCGATCAACCAGGAGATCGACCGGCTCCGCCTGGCCTCGACCAGTTCGCTGGTCAGCCGCCGCGACGTGATCATCGTGGCCAGCGTGTCGTCGATCTACGGCCTCGGTTCGCCCGACTCGTACCGGTCGATGATGGTCGGCCTGCAGCGCGGAGTGACCGTGGATCGGGATGATGTCTTGCGGCGGCTGGTCGATATCCAGTACGAGCGGAACGACGTCGATTTCTCCCGCGGCAAGTTTCGCGTCCGCGGCGACTGCGTGGAGGTCTGGCCGGGCTACGAGGAGTTCGCCTACCGCGTCGAGCTGTGGGGGGACGAGGTCGAGCAGCTTTCGATCATCAATCCCACGTCCGGCGAGGTGATCCGCCGCGAGGAGCAGCTCTTCGTCTATCCGACCAAGCACTTCGTCATGCCGGAA
Organism: Planctomycetia bacterium; assembly: GCA_041497795.1. Lineage (GTDB taxonomy): Bacteria > Planctomycetota > Planctomycetia > Pirellulales > S012-138 > JBGQHD01. The sequence goes on along the minus strand of JBGQHD010000024.1, from coordinate 2,086 downwards.
GAGCGGATGGAGGGAGCCGTGGCCAACATCCGGGCGGAGTTGGAGGAGCGGCTGGAAATCCTCCGCGGCACCGGCAAGCTGCTCGAGGCCCAGCGGCTGAACGCCCGCACGCGGTTCGACATGGAGATGATGCTCGAAGTGGGCTATTGCCCGGGCATCGAGAACTACAGCCGGCACCTCGATGGCCGTGCGCCGGGCAGCCCGCCGCACACGCTGCTGGATTACTTCCCCGACGACTTCCTGTTCTTCGTCGATGAGTCGCACGCCACGCTGCCGCAGGTGCGGGCGATGTATGCCGGCGACTTCAGCCGCAAGAGCACGCTCGTGGAGCACGGTTTCCGTTTGCCCAGCACGCTGGACAACCGGCCGCTGAAGTTCGACGAGTGGGAGGCGCGGCTGAAGCAAGTCATCTTCGTCTCCGCCACGCCCGGCCCGCTCGAGCTGGAGAAAGCGGGCGGCGAGGTCGTGGAGCAAGTCATCCGCCCGACCGGGCTGCTCGATCCGGTGATCGAGGTCCACCCGGCCCGCGGCCAGGTGGCGCATTTGCTGGAGCAAATCAGGGCGCGGTCGGCCGTCGGCGAGCGGGTGCTGGTGACGACGCTCACCAAGCGGCTGGCCGAGGACCTGTCGTACTACCTCAACGAGCAGAACGTTTCCTGCAAGTGGCTGCACAGCGAACTGGACGCCTTCGAGCGGGTGGAGGTGCTGCGCGACCTGCGCGAGGGGCGGTTCAATTGCGTGGTGGGCGTCAACCTGCTGCGGGAGGGGCTCGATTTGCCCGAGGTGTCGATGGTCGCCATTCTCGACGCCGACAAAGAGGGCTTTCTTCGCAGCGAAACGTCGCTGATGCAGACGATCGGCCGGGCCGCCCGCCACGTCAATGCCAAGGTGCTGCTCTATGCCGACACCATGACCGGCTCGATGCAGCGGGCGATCGACGAGACCAGCCGCCGCCGGGCCGTGCAGCAAGAGTACAACCAGCAGCACGGCATCACGCCCGAGTCGATCCGCAAGAACATCAAGGCCGGCATCGAAACAGCCGCCGCCGCCCACGCCCAGGCCGCCGCGGCCGCCGGCGCGGGCAGCGAAGACGAATACGTCACGCACGAGTACCTGGCCGAGCTGCAGACCGAAATGGTGGCCGCGGCCGAGGCCCTGGAGTTCGAGCGCGCAGCCAACCTCCGCGACCGCATCGAGCAGCTCAGCCAGTCGATTGGCCAGCGCCGCGCGGAAGTGGCCACGCGCCGCCTCAATCCCGGCAACGGCAGCCGACGTGGCCGCGGCAGCAGCCGGGCGCGCGTGCCGCGGCCGAAGAAGCTGTAAAGCACGAACGCGGCTATGATAGAATAGTGGGTGAGGCGGACCAACGTAAATAGCCCCGACCGAAGAGCAGGGACCATGAATACCGACGACTTAGTCCGGGAATTGCACGACAAGGCAACTCGTGGCGTGCTGCTCTCGGTGGAAGAGCAATCGCAATTGGAACATTGGTACGCGCTGCAGGACCAAGCAGAGAGCGATGCGCTCGCTCAGGTCTCTCCGCCCCCGGCCAAGGCCGTGCTACGAACCCAAGTGGACGCCGCCGTGGCCCAACTTGCCGCGGTCACGCACCGCATTCAAGCTGCGGCAGCCGAGAATGAAGCTGTGCGGCGGGAGAACGATGCACTGCGCCAACGGTTGGCCCAGCGGCCTACCACGCAACCAGCATGACCATTCCGCCGGAACTTCGAGAGCAGGTTCGCAGTGGGGCGCGTTTCGCCTGCGAGTACTGCGGGGTCACGGAAACGGACACGGCTGGCCAACTGACCGTGGACCATTTCCAGCCGCGGGCTCACGGCGGTAGCGATGAATTAAGCAACTTGCTGTACTGTTGCCCCCGCTGCAATCTCTACAAGGCGGACTACTGGCCAGCCCAGCCGAGCGATTCCAAGTTGTGGAACCCGCGCGAAGAGTCGGTCGCCGCCCACTTGGTGTGTGGCAAAAAAGACTGGCGCCAGGCTGCGAGGTTTGCGAAACTTGGGCAACGTGGTTTTCGCATCGCATCTTAGACAAGGAGAAAGGCCGTGGACGGATTGTTGCCCAAGTT
>JBGQHD010000023.1:0-14938 GCA_041497795.1 Planctomycetia bacterium | reverse complement strand
CTCGTACTCGTTCTCGTACCTGAATTCCCGTCGAGGACGAGGACGAGGACGATTGTCTCGCACCGCGCCTATTCTATTTTACCGTGCAGGTACTCCCACGCCGCGGTCAGCAGGCTGGCCGCCCGGTCCACCTCGTCCTCGTTGGTGTACCAGCCGACGCTCAGCCGCACGGTGCCGCGGGCGACCTCGGGCCGCAGGCCGATGGCGGCTAGCGTGGCCGACAGGTGGGCCGAGCCGGAATGGCACGCCGCGCCGGTCGAGGCGCACAGCTCCGGGCAGCGGCCCAGCAGCTCGGCGGCGTTGACCTGCGGAAAGTTGACCGACACCGTGTTGGGCAAGCGCTCCGCGCCGCGGCCGTTGTACGTGACGCCGCCGATCGCCGCTTCCAGCCGCGACCACAGACGCTCGCGCAGCAGGGTCATGCGATCGATCGATTCGCTCAGGTGCTGCTCGATCAGCGAGGCGACCCGCCCCAGACCGACGATGTACGGCACGTTCTCGGTTCCGGCCCGCAGCCCTCGCTCGTGCCCGGCGCCGTGCAGCACAGGCTCCAAGTCGATGCCGCGCCGCACGTAGAGCGCGCCGATTCCTTTAGGCGCGTAGATTTTGTGTCCGGCCACCGTGAGCAGATCCACGCCCAAGTCTTTGACCCGCACGGAGGTCTTGCCGATGCTCTGGGCGGCGTCGGTATGGACGAGCACCTCGCGGTCGCGGCACATTTCGGCGATCTCACGGATCGGCTGGAGCGTGCCGATCTCGTTGTTGGCGTGCATGATGCTCACCAGCACCGTGTCGCGCCGCAGGGCGGAGTGCACGGCCGCCGGATCGACGACCCCGCGCGTATCGCACGGCACCACGCTGACGCTGTAGCCCAAGCGCTCCAGAAACGCCGCCGGCTGGGCGACGGCCGGATGCTCGAGGGCCGAGATGACCAGGTGCCCCGTGCCGCCGCGGGCCGCGCGGAGGGCCACGCCTTTGATCGCCAGGTTGTTGCTTTCGGTGCCGCAGGAAGTGAAGACGATCTCGTCGGAATCCGCCCCCAGCAGCCGCGCCAGGCGGGCGCGGGCATCCTCGACGGCCTCATGGCACGCCCGGCCCAGCGAGTGGTTGCTGGACGGATTGCCGTAATGCTCGGCCAAGAAAGGGAGCATCGCCTCTTGCACGGCCGGGGCGATGGGAGTCGTGGCGTTGTAGTCGAGATAGATCAGTCGCATGAGCGATGAATGACGGAATGACGAATGACGGAATGACGGAACTGGGAGCGAAGATGGGGGCGATCTCTGCTCCGGCTAAACCGCAAGCGGTGGCTGACGTAACGCAGCGAAGGCGGCTTGCTGGCTCCCATTGACGATAGACGATTGAACCGGCGCGGCCAACCCATCATCCCGTCATCGTTCATTGCAGCACGCCCGCGACGCAGGCCGTCATGTGCGACGCCAGGATGCCGCCGATCATGGCCCGCAGGCCGAGCTGCGCCAGCTCGGCGCGGCGGCCGGGAGCCAGCGCCCCGATGCCGCCGATCTGGACGCCGATCGAGCCGAGATTGGCGAATCCGCACAGGGCGTAGGTGACGATCATCTCTGAGCGAGGCGACAGCAGCCGCTCCCCTTCCGCCGGCAGCCACTGGTGCATTTGCTCGTAGGCCAGGAACTCGTTGCCCACGGTCCTGATGGCCAGCAGCTCGCCCACTCGGGGGCAGTCGCCGCTCTCGACGCCCATCAGCCACGCCAGCGGATAGAACAGGTAGCCCACCAGAGCGGTCAGCGACCAGTGCACTTCCACGGGCTTGCTAAACCAATTCGCCGAAACCCAGGCCACGCCGTGGCCCAGTTGCGCGAGGAGCAGGTCAGCCAGGGCGATCAGGGCCAGGAAGGCGATGATCATGGCCGCCACGTTGATGGCCAGCTTGACTCCGTCGGCAGCCCCTTCGGCTGCCGCGTGGATGGCGTTCGTGGCCTCGCTGGGGGTGTCGATCAGCATCGTTCCCAGCGTCTGGGGCTGATCGACCTCGGGCTGCATGACCTTGGCAATCAACAGGCCGGCCGGGGCCGAGATGACCGAGGCGGTGAGCAGGTGCCCGGCGTTCACGCCGAACTGGGTCACGTACACCGCCATCACGCTGCCGGCCACGGTGGCAAATCCGCCGACCATCACGGCCATCAGCTCCGAGCGGGTCATGCGTTCCAGGTAGGGACGGATCATGAGCGGGGCCTCGGTCTGGCCGACGAAGATGTTGGCAGCGGCGGACAGCGTCTCGGCCCCCGAGGTGCGGAGCGTCTTCTGCATCCCCACCGCCATGCCCCGCACGATCCATTGCATGACGCCGAAGTAGTACAGCACCGACATCAGGGCCGAAAAGAAGATGATGATCGGCAAGCCGGTAAAGGCGAAGTTATTCATCGGAGAGCCGCTTTCAACCGCGGAGCGGCCGAAGAGCAACGCCACCCCGCTCTTGGTACAACCGACGACTGCCAGAAAGGCCTGGTCGAGCCAGACGAAGAACACCTCGCCCAGCCAGGTATAGAAGATCAGCGCCGCGAAGACGAATTGCAGCACCACGCCCCAAGCCACCACCCGCCACGGGACCCGGTCCCGGCGGCTGCTCATCAGCCAAGCCAGGCCAATCAGGAAGAACAGGCCGAAGAAGCTGACGAAGCGTTCCAGCACCATGGGCGGCTCCCGGTCGGCGGGCAAGGCAGGGCGATTATCGCGGGAAGCCGCGGCGCAGGGCTAGACGAGCTTTGGCGCGATGCTGCAACGGCCGCGGCTGGGGCCTGCCGGCCAGCCGACCTTAACGCAATCGGCGACAAATGGTAACCTATCGCTTCGCCTGTAGGGCGAGGCGGCTCACGGAAGCTGGCTGACGATAATACGCCCCCGCTTCAAACCCACCAGCTAACGCTGGTGGCAGACGGGGAGTCGGCTGAAGCCGGCTGAAGCCGACTGAAACGGATGATCATCGCACGGGAGTACGCGAGATGGCAAAGAGTCTGCTCGGGGCACTGCTCGGTTTCGTGTTGGCGGTTTCGCTGGCCGTGGCCCAGGACAAGACGTCGCCCACCGGCGGTGAGAAGACTGCCGGCGAGAAGACAGCCCCGGACAAGGCGGGCACGTCGAAAACCGGAGACGCGAAAACCGGAGACACCAAGACTGCCGACACCAAACAGCCGCCGAAGGTCCACGAAAAGACCGCCACCTTCAACAAGCTGCGCGACGAGCTGCGAGAGACTATCGAGCGTCTCGGGAAGATTCAGGAGAAATACCGGCTAGTCAAGCCCGAGGGCCGGCCGGCCTTGGAGGAGGAATTTGAAGTCAGGAAGGCGCAGGCGAAGAAGCTGCTGCCGCAGGTCACGGAAGCCGCCAAGGCGGCCATCGTCGTGGACCCGACCGATCCGGAACTCATCGACTACCTCGGCGCCCTGGCTAAGCAGGCGCACGAAAAGCGCAGCGCCCATGAGGAGGCGGCCGACTTGGCCCGGCTGATCCTCGACCACCAGCCCACCTGGGACAAGTTCCGTCGCCCCGAATTGTTTCGCATCGGGGGCGTCGCGGCTTTCTATACGGCCCAGTACGACACCGCGGAGAAGTATCTGAAAGAGCTCGAAAAGCACACGGGCGAGGGCTCTGCCACCGCTGCCGACTGCCGGGAGAAATTGACGGCGGAGCGCGCCCACTGGCAGGAAGAACTGGAGCGGCAAAAGGCAGAGAAGAAGCCCGAGGGCGACCCGCAGGCGCTGCCGCGGGTGCGTCTGACCACCACGCAGGGCGACATCGTCGTCGAGCTGTTCGACAACGAGGCGCCCAACACCGTGGCCAATTTCATCACGCTGGTCGAGAAGAAGTTCTACGACGGCAAGCTGTTGGAGAGCTTCAGGGCGGAGACCAGCACGGGAGCGGTCGACGCCAGCGATAAGGACAAGGACATGGACTACAAGATCGCCTGCGAGTGGACCCGGCCGAATTTCCGCCGGCACTTCCGCGGCAGCCTGGCCATGTCGATTCCCGAGGGCAAGGACACGGGGTGCTCGCGGTTCTCGATTTGGCTCGAGCCGATCCGCACCCGGGATCCCACGGTGAAGGACAACCAGGCGACTGGCGGCAGCGGCACCGTCTTCGGCCGGGTGGTCTCGGGCATGGACGTGATGTCGAAGGTGCGTCAGGCGGTTCAGACCAGTTCGTCGCCGCAGCCCGACAAGATCGTGCACGCCACGGTCTTGAACAGAAAGGATCACAAGTACGAAGTGCAGAAGCTGGTCGAAAAGGCCAAGCCGGAGACGACGCCGAAAACCGGCACGACCCCCGACGGCAAGACCGAGCCCGCCCCCAAGACGCCGAAGTAGGTGCCGCCTGCCGGGCGGCACAAACGTCCGGGGCGCACGGACGTCCCGGGCGCACGGACGTCCCGGGCGCACGAACGTCTCGGGCGCAGGAACGTCCCGCAGGTGGCCGAGCGGATTGTCCCGCCCGGCAGGCGGGGCCTACTCTAGGAGAAGCCGGGCTACTTGCCTTTCTCCGCGCGGGGACGTGTGATAATCTCTAACCGGCGTAGAACTCGCCGTCTGGGGCGTGCGTAGAGAAGAGAACGGGATTTCCGTGGCCTGTGCTCATTCTCGGTCCTCTCGCCGCCCGGCGAAGGATCCAAGTTACGTTCAAGGAACTCGTTCGATCTTGAGGTGGATATGCGTGGCAAGATGTTCGTCGCGGCGTTGATCGGCTCCGTGCTCTTGGGCGTTGGACTGTGCGTCGCCTGGTCGCAGGAGAAGACGAAGGCCACAGGACCAGCCAACACCACGCCAGCCGGCACCGCGCCGGCCGACGGCGGCGACTTTACCAAGCTGCACGCGGAGTGGACGGCGCTCGTCAAGGAAATCCGCAAGGTGCAGTTCGACTACCGCTTGGCGAAGGACAAGGAGCGCGAAGCGCTGCGCGCCAAGTTCAACGAGAAGACCGAACAAGCCCGCGACACGCTCCCGAAGCTGGGGATCGCCGCGGAGGCGGCCTTCAAGGCCAATCCGAAGGACGCCGATCTGCGGGACTTCCTGTTGGTGCTGGCCGAGCACACGGGGATCTTCAGCGACGATTACGAGCAAGTGCTGCACTTGTGCGAGGTGGTCGTTCAAAACGGCACGCTGACGAACGAACAGCGGGCACCCGTCTACACCGCCGCCGCCGAAGCGGCGATGCAGCTCATTCCGCCGCGACTCGACCTGGCGGAGAAGTACCTGGCCGAGGCCGCCAAGGGGCCGGGCAAGGAGCCGCCGGCCGTCAAGTCGCTGCGCGACAAGTTGGCCAAGGAAAAGGAGTCTTGGACCGCGGAAGCGGCCCTGCGGGCGGCCGAGGAAAAGGCCGCCGCCGATCCGGCCAAGGCCCTGCCGCGCGTGCTGCTGAAAACCACCAAGGGAGACATCCTCCTGGAACTCTTCGAGAACGAGGCGCCCAACACGGTGGCCAACTTCATCAGCCTGGTCGAAAAGGGGTATTACAAAGGCGTGGCCTTCCATCGCGCGATTCCGCATTTCGCGATCGACGGCGGCGCCGCCAAGGACGACGGCACCGGCGGACCGGGCTACCAGATCCCCTGCGAATGCTATGAGATGAAAGACGGCAAACCGATCGCTCGGCGTCACTTCCGCGGCAGTCTCACGATGGACAACAGCGGCCGAGACACCGGCGACTCGCACTTCTTCATCTGTTTGTCATCCTCGGACGATCGAGTGCGCGGTCTCGACGCGAAATTCACCGACGACAACAAGCCGACCAGCGGCCACACGGTCTTTGGCCGGGTGGTCAGCGGATTCGACGTGATGGCCAAGATCCAGCGGCGCGACCCCCGGCGTCCCCAGGACCAGGACGTCCGGCCCGACCGCATCCTCGAGGCCACGGTGATCCGCAAGCGCAACCATCCCTACAAGCCCAAGAAAGTCGGCGAAGTGGCCGAAACGCCCGCCGGCAAGAGCACGGAACCCAAGACCAAGACGGACGGGACCAAGACGGACGGGGCCAAGACGGAAGAAAAGACCAAGACCGAGGCAAAGGCCAAGACGCCTGCGGGCAAGTCGTAGACGGCCATGCCCGGTCTGCGCGAGATGTCATGCTGACGAGCCCTTACACCGCCACCGCCGCCGCGTGCTCTTCCATGCGGCTTTCGGCCAGGGCTGTGTTCACGTCCATCAAGATCGTGATTTGCCATCGGCCGACGGCGTCGGGCGTCACCGTCCAGTGCGGCTGCACGACGACCGATTGATGGACCAGCTCGAAGCCCCCTTCGGACTGGCTTACCGTCTCGATGGGGAAGGTCCATAGTTGACTGGGGCGCGAGAGGCGCAACTGCACGTCGATCCCCAGCCACTCGTCGGTCAAGCCGAGGTCTTGCACGTCGGCCATGTCGAGCCGCGAGCCTAGCTGGCCCAGCCGCCCGCGATGCGAGTGGTGGAAGTAGCGGTCGTCGGCCCCGGCGGGCAGGCCGGCGAAGTTCATTTCCACGCTGAAGTGCAGCGGCTCGCGCGGCAGCTCATCGAGGTCGTAGACGATCTTGACGACCGGACTGCCGGCCTCGACCTCGACGGTCTTGCTGATGCGGATCGTGTGCGGGCCGACGTTGCCGCGCCGCGAGAGCACGACCTGGATGCGGTCCGGCCCACGCCGCACGCGCGTCTCGTACACGCCGCCGACAAAATCGCCCCGCTCCGCGGCCTGGCCGGTGGACACCTGGTCGAGCGTCACCTGGGGGTCGTAGAAGTGGTCGAGCAGGCTCTTGCGGAGGTGGCGGTCGTATTGCAGCCGGCGGTCGAGGCCTTCCTGCTTGAAGACGACCCGGTCGTGGATGCTGGCCACGTTCTCGCCGCCGGCGTTCGCGCCGGCACGGACCTTTTGATGATAGGCCTCTTCCCGGCGGGACAGCGTGCCGAGCAGGTTGAGGCAGATGGAGCGCACATCCAGCTCGTACATCTGCCCGCCGCGCACCGGGGCGAAGAGCATCGCCAGCTTGTCGTTGGAAAGCCAGACTTCCTGGCGGGCGTCGAGGTTATAGTCGCCGACCGTGGCCTCGACCCACGGCGCGCGGCGCTTCGTCGCCCGGTACAGCAGGTTCTCGGCGGCGATCAAGTGGTTGTACACCGCGTGCCGCAGGTGCGGCAGGTAGATGCCGCCGAAGGCCCCGTGCCAATAGCTGCAATTACACTGACCGCGGTACAGCTCGCGCTGCGCCTGCTCGATCCATTCGTTGTCCACGCCGTCCTGCCGGGCGGAGTGCAGGCGGCCGCTGACCATCATCATCCGCGTGTACATCTCGTCGGCTTCGGGGTACTTGACCTTGAAGTTCCGCCAGAAGCCGCCCCGCATGTACCGCGAGATTTGCGGCCAGCGCGGATCGTGCTCCAGGTCGTGCCGCAGGTGCTCGTAGCGCACGAGCTGCTCGGCCGGCAACGCCCATTCGGTCATCTCGCGGTAACTGCAATCGGGCAAGTAGATCTTGCCGGCGGGCGCCACGTTGAGCGTCGTTTCGGCCAGCGTGGTGCAGTGAATCCACTCGGAGTTCGCCACCAGCGCGTCGAAGAACCGCCGCAGCCAGCCGTCGATATAGACGTGCTTGTGCGTCTCGGGCCAGGTGCCGAATTTCTCGCCGTCGTCGCCGAACAGCACCACGGCGCCGGGCCGCTGGGCCGCGATGCCGGCCAGGTAGTTGATCGTCTCCTGCGGGTCTTGAAAGGGGATCAGGTAACGCAGCCGCTCGCTGCCGGGAAAGATCGACAGCAGCCGCCCGTTGTCTTCCGACACGAAATAGCTGTGGAGCTGCTCGTCGGCCAGCCCGGCGCTGCGAAAATGGTAGTCGTCGAGCAGCGTGTAGCTGATGCCGGCGTCGGCCAGGTCGCTCACCAGGTTTTGTTCCCAGACGCGCTCGGGCACCCACATGCCGCGCACCTTGGCCCCCAGGCGGCGCTCCAGCCAGCTCGTGTAGCTGCGGATTTGCCCGACGCGGTCGCGCGGCGGGATCATCGTCAGGATGGCCTCGTAGAAGGCGCCGCCCAGGATTTCGATCCGCTCGCGGGCCACGAGGTCGGCCAGCCGATCGATGTATTCGCGATGGTGCGCGTCGAGCCAATCCATCAGCGGCCCGCTGACGTGCAGCGACAGCTTCAGGCTGGGGTACTTCTCGAAGACGTCCAGAAAGGGTGTATAGCTTTCCCGGCAGGCCTGCTCGAAGACGCCGTCGAAGTTGCCAACGGGCTGATGGTTGTGCAGGGCCAGGATCAATCGAATCGGGTTGGGCATGTCCGAGGTGCGAAGGTGAGATGTGTCAAAGGTGACAGTTGAAGGCGTTCCGTCAATCTTATCGGTTGAACGGCCTGTAGCAAAAGTGCCGGCTGCGAATGGGCAAGAACTTCTGGAGCCGAGGGCGCGCCGCGCCCCACGGGCAAGCCGCGAAACTGACAAACTGGGCAAGCGACGTCGGATGTCACGCGCCCGCCCTTCGCTCTGGGACGGGATCGTAAAAAACGCTCCCCGCCATGTCGATATCAGCTAGCCACCCGAGACGCAATGACAAAGGGGCTGAGATGGGGGTGGCACGCTCCGGGCATGGATGCGAAGGGCGTGATTGCTGCAGCTCCACGCCCATCACATCCATGTTCTGGGCGTGCCACCGGTAGCACGTGACAAGTCAGCCCACAAGTTCCGGCAGCGGCCTAGCTTGTTCTTCGACCAGATATTGCGGCCGGCCGTTCAGGTCGCGGAGGGTGGCCTGCGCGGCGTCGATGCCCAGGTTGTGGAAGAGCGTCGCGTAGAGTTCGCCAAAGGTCACGGGCCGCGATACGGCTTCGCCGCCCAGCCGGTCCGTGGCGCCGATCGCCTGGCCGGTCTTCATGCCGCCGCCGGCCAACAGCGCGCAATTGACCTGCGGCCAGTGATCGCGGCCCACCTGGGCGCTGATCTTGGGCGTCCGGCCGAACTCGCCCCAGACGATCACGGTGCAGTCCTTGTCGAGCCCGCGCGTGTGCAGGTCTTCGACCAAGGCGCTGACGCACTGGTCGAACACGGGGAAGTCCTCCGCCTCGCGACTGAAGATCGTGCCATACGATCCGCCGTGCCAGTCCCACTTGCTGTAGTTGAGCGTCACGACGCGGACGCCGGCTTCGATCAACCGCCGCGCCAACAGCAGGCTCTGCGGCACGCGCGGGGCACCGTTTTCATCCATGAAGACCTTGGGATCGCCGGTGCCGTAGCGTGCGACCACGCGCGGGTCTTCTTTCGACAGGTCCAGGGCTTCGGCCAGCCGAGAAGAGGTCAAGAGCCCCATCGCCTGTTGGCCGAAGGCGTCCATGCCATCCATCATGCCGGTCACGTCGGCGTCGCGGCGGAAGCGATCGAAGCTGCGCAAGAGCGCGCCGCGATCGGCCAGCCGTTCCAGCGTCACGCCGCGGAGCACCATGTCTTCCCGCGTCGGTCCCAGCGGCCGAAATGGGGAATGGGCCGCCCCGAGGAAGCCCGGCCCCGGTTCGTTGTACGGGCCGTGCGTGCAGGGGTAGCACAAGCTGACGAACGGCGGGGCCGCTGGGTGCGACGGTCCCTGCAGCCGGGCCACGGCCGACCCGAACTGCGGCCAACCGCCCGTCGGCTTGGGCTGCCGCGGGTGATGTCCGTTGAAGACCTGAATGGCGTCGTGGTCGGCCTGATTGCCGACCAGCGAGCGGACGGCCACCAGCTTGTCGGCGATGCGGGCCAAGCGCGGAAAGGCCTCGCAGATCTGAAAGCCGGAGACGTTGGTGGCGATCGGCCGCCAAGGGCCGGCGACTTCGGCCGGCGCCGTGGGCTTGAGGTCGAACATGTCCTGGTGCGGCGGCCCGCCGACCAGGTAGATCATGATCACCGACTTGTGCGACTGCCGGATGCCGGCGCGAGCTTCGGCCCGCAGGAGCTGCGGCAGCGTCAGCCCGGCCAGGCCGAGCGAGCCGATCTTCACGAAGTTGCGGCGCGTCAAGCGGTCACAAAAGTCAGTCGCCGCATACGGCCGGCCTGGCAGCGTTAGCATCGATCTGGACTCCGGACGATCGTGGGTCCTTGCCGATCACGAGAGAACCTGTTCGGCATCCGAACTCAGCGGTCTGGGCGGGCATCATCGGGGGGGGCAGGAGGATACGAGAATCCTAGCCGACCTCGCCTTGCGAAGCCAGATTTCTTGGGCCCGCACTTGGTCGCAGGTGCGGCCAGGACCGCCGTGGTGCGCCGATGGCTCGCTGGATGGGCAGCGTTATTTTGGATATCCCTGGGGATGCTCCCGCTGCCATCGCCAGGCGGTTTCGACGATTACGGCGAGGTCGAACTGCGGCCGCCAGGCCAGCACCTGCTTGGCGCGCGAGGAGTCGGCCACCAGCTCGGGCGGATCGCCGGCGCGGCGGGCGCCGATCTCGGCGCGAATCTCTCGGCCCGTGGCGCGTCGGCAGGCTTCGACGACTTCCAGCACGCTGTTCCCACGCCCGGTGCCGAGGTTGAGTTTCAACCCCCGGCCGGGCTGCAGGTGGTCCAGCGCCTTCACATGCGCGGCGGCCAGGTCGTCCACGTGCACGTAGTCGCGGATGCAGGTGCCGTCGGGCGTGGGATAGTCGTTGCCGAAGATGGTGATCTTCTCCCGCTGACCCAGGGCCACCTGCAGCACCAGGGGGATCAAGTGCGTCTCGGGATCATGGTCTTCTCCCAGGTCGCCGTCAGGGCTGCAGCCGGCCGCGTTGAAGTAACGCAAGGCCGCGAAGGCAAAGCCGTAGGCCGTCGCGTAATCGTCCAGAATCCGCTCGACCACCAGCTTGCTGAAGCCGTAGGGATTGATCGGCTGCTGCGGCTCGTCCTCGGGCGTGGGGATGCGTTTCGGCTCGCCGTAGGTGGCCGTGGTGCTGGAGAAGACGATGTTCCGCGCGCCAGTGGCCCGCATGGCCTCGAGCAGCGACAGGCTGCCGCCCACGTTATTGAGGTAATACTTGGCCGGGTCGGTGACCGACTCGCCGACGTAGGCCAGGGCGGCGAAGTGCATCACGGCCTCGATGCGCTCGTCGCGGAGCACGCCTTCCAGCCGCGGCCGGTCCGCCAGCTCCCCAACCACCAGCCGGCCGGCCGGCGCCGCCGCCCGATGGCCGCGGGAAAGGTTGTCGTAGACCCACACTTCGTGGCCGGCGCGGGCCACGACTCGCGCGGCATGGCTGCCGACGTAGCCTGCACCGCCGGTGACGAGGATTCGCATTGCAGGGAATCGGGGTTCAGGGTTCAGGGTTCAGGTAGAGCGGTCCAGCAAGTTGAACGTCCAACGTCCAACTTCGAACAGTTCGACGTTCAAAGTTGGACGTTGGACGTTCGACGTTCGGCTTCGTCAACCTCGGCTCCTGTACCGTTCGTCTAACAAAAAAGGGCGTCGCCTCTCGGCGACGCCCTCGATCCGCTTTGGAGGCGGAAGGTGTAAGCCTCCACCGCAATGCCGTGGCGACTCGGTTTTGAGAGCCCGCAGTCAACAAGGGGGTGACTAAAACCCTGAGTTGTGTGATCCGACCGGTGGTTCCGGAACCCGCAGGTCCGGCCGGCGGCATGACACGCGGCCAGGGTCGTCTTCGTCACCCGGCGGACTTCTTATCGGCTCACCAAAAATGGACATCGCAGCACGTACATGGCAGAGGCCACGGCGTCCATCGTAGCCGCGACCCCGCCAAGTGGCAAGGCGGCTCCGCCTTCAGTAGTGTCGTAATTCGATGTTCAGAAGCCCGGCTTCTCCAAGAAGCCGGGCTTCTTTCGCGTCAAAGTGTCGCCTTACCGGGCTGGTTCGTGCGCGAGGGCTATAGCAGGCGTTCCAAAAGCGTGAGCGCCTGCTTGGCGCGATCGACTCCGCCCAAACGATCGGCGATTTGTTTGGCGCCGACCAGCTCGTCGATCGAGATGTTGGCGGCTCGGCCCGGGCGCCGGCCGCCGCGGCGCGTCGCCTTGCGTGCCCCGCCTCCCTTATACTTGACTTGGCTGATCAACGAATACCCGACCTTGATGCCTTGCCGCAGCAAGTCTTGCTGAATGACGGTGGGGGTCGCCTCGGGATGACTGCCCAGGTAGTCTCTGATGTGCTGGGACTTGTTGATGGTTTTTCTCGCCATTCGCGAACTCCAAAGGAACAAAGGAACACACAGCGCAGTGGAACCGCCGCTAAAACTTGAGACTCGTTCGGCCGCGATGACTGACCAATCGGCCATCGGCACCGCCAGCAAGACGGACGCGTTGAATCCGGCGCCCCAATTGCCACACATCCAACGGCAGCAGCGTAGAAAGAACCTAAACCTCCGCCCCGCGAGCTGCCCCGAATGACTCGCAACAGTGCCGACGTGGTTGCCAACATCGTAATGCCGACGTCATAGTGCCGACGTCGTCGTGCCGAACTCGTATAATTAAGGTGTCCCCAAGTTAGCCTCGGCGATGTGGTTGTACAAGCAGTTTTTGGCCTGCAATCGGCCGATTTCCCGCTCCGGGATGCATGGCGGCTTACGAAAACGGCGGCTGATGTGAACCTCTCTCTCGCCACAGCATGGTGCAAACCACACACTCAAGAGTCTAGAAAGATCGTAGACTGTTAATTGATCGATCCAAGGCAGGATGTTGACATGCGCACGACGAACGACAATCCCGCGCGGCCCCGGTCCGCGGCCACGCGGCGCTGGCTGATGATTCTCTGCTCGCTGATGATGGCGGGGTGGGCAGGCGGCGCGCTGGGCGCGGACGATCCGGCGGCGGACGCCGGCCGCGGACCTCGTGCCGGCCGAGTCATTCGCGTGACGGCCCCGATCACCACCGGCCTGGCCCGCCGCGTGGGCCAGGAGGCGCAAGAATTCATCAAGCGGCACAGCGGCCAGCAGCCGGTGCTGATCTTCGAGATTCAGCCCGGAGAAAGCACCTTTGGCGACGCCTACAATCTGGCCCGAGAGATCTTGAATCTCTCCGGGGCCACGACCGTGGCGTTCCTTCCCCGCGGTAGCGCCAAGCAACCGGCGGAATTGAAGGGCCACGCCGTGCTCGTGGCCTTGGCCTGCCAGCGGCTGGTGCTCGACGGTGAGTCTTATTTCGGGCGGGCCGACGCTTGGGACAAGAAGCCCTCGGAGGTCAAGGAAACTGCCTATCGGGAGATCGCCAAGTCGCGCAACTTCCCGGCCGACTTGGCGCTCTCTTTTTGGGACCCCACCTTGGAGATCTTCGAGGCCGAAACGGCCACCAAGCAGCGCCTGTTCCTCAGCAAGGAGCACTTGGCCGAGCGCAAAAAGACCGAGGAGCTGGCCACCAAGACCAAGTGGGGCGAGGCGGGCCAGACCGGCCGGTTCAACGGTCGGGAGCTGGCCGCCATGGGACTGGTGAAAAGCGAGGACCTGGTCGGCGGCCGCACCGCCCTGGCCAGCGCCTTGGGTCTGCGGCCGGAGAACATGGAGGAGGATCCCTTCTTCGGCACGGAGATCCGGGCGGCCATCTTCCCCATCGACAATGAGAAAACCATCCAACGCGCCCCGGACAAGATTCAGGAGCAAATCCGCAAACACCAGGTCAATCTCGTGATTCTCGACATCGACAGCGCGGGAGGCGACCCGGCGAAGAGCGCCGACCTGGCCCAGTTTCTGGCCAAGCTCAAGCCTCATGCCTACCGCACCGTGGCCCTCGTGCGCGGCCAGGCGGCGGGGGGGGCCGCCCTGATCGCTGTGGCCTGCGATCACGTGCTGATCATGCCCGACGGCAAGTTGGGAGGCGACGGCGACCTGAACAAGGACGCGCGCGGCGACAAAGAGGAACGACAGCAGATTGCCACCTACGCCACGGTCTTGGCCGACCTCGCTCGCGCGAAGGGGCGCTCTCCGTCGCTAGCCGTCGCGCTGATCGACCCCCGCGCCGTCGTGCACCGCTACGTGCGGGACAACGGACAGGAGGACTACTTCAGCCAACTGGAGTTCGCAGGCGTCCCCAACCCCAACGCCTGGAAGCAACAAGAGGCCATCACGGTGGACGGCGCGGCGCTGACGTTGGGCGCCGAGCGGGCGATTCAGCTCGGCATGGCCACGGGCACGGTCGCCAATCGCGAGGAGCTCAAGGCGCTTTACGGGCTGGAAAGCGATCCGCCAGAGGTCGGCACCGACTGGGTCGATACGCTGGTCGAGGTGCTCCACTCTTGGGGCGTGCAATGGTTTCTCCTGGTGATCGGGCTCACAGCCTTCTATGCCGAGATGAACAGCCCCGGCCACGGCGTGGGCGGCTTTATCGCCACGGTTTGTTTCTTGCTCTTCTTTTGGGCCAACTTCCTGGGCGGCAGCGCCGATTGGCTGGAAATCCTGATGTTCCTGGTCGGCATCGTGCTGCTGCTGATCGAGATCTTCGTCATCCCCGGCTTTGGCATTGTGGGGGTCGGCGGCATCGTGTTGGTCTTGCTTTCGGTCGTGATGGCGATGCAGACGTTCCACGGCCTGCCGCACACGCACCGGGACATGCTCGAGCTGCGAGACAGCTTGACCGTCGTCACGCTGGCGGCCATCGGAGCGCTGGCCTGCGGCGCCCTGGTGCGGAGGTTGCTGCCCCGCACGCGCGGCATGAGCGACCTGATCCTCGCGCCGGCCGGAAAGGCCGACGCCCAGCTCACGGGCCAGCCCGACGCCCTGGGGGACTACCAGCACTTCGTCGGGCAAACCGGTGTGACCGTGACCCAGCTCACCCCGTCCGGCAAGGCGCGGATCGACGATCAACTGGTGGACGTGCTCAGCGAGGGAGACGTCGTTCCCCGCGGCGCCAGCGTGATCGTCGTCGAAACGCACGGCAACCGGATCGTCGTGCGGGCGGTGTAGATCGAGTCTACAGTGTCAGACCAGGAGGGTGCAGGAATGACGAATGACGGAATGACAGAATGACGAATTCGAGCCGAACCCTCCTTCGTCATTCCGTCATTCATTCG
>JBGQHD010000022.1:0-14970 GCA_041497795.1 Planctomycetia bacterium | reverse complement strand
ATCGGCACCTTCCACGACCGCTTCGATGTCGATGCCATGGCCGTCTGGCAAATCCGCAACCTGGGCCTGGGCGACGTGGCGGCCCGAGAGGAGGCCGGCGCTCGGCTCCGACAGGCCCGGCAGCGCGATGTGCAGGTGATAAACCGCGTGGCGCGGGAAGTGGTCGAAGCCCACGCCCAGGTCCAAGCCCGCCAGGGTCAGATCGTCCGGGCCGAGCAGGGCGTCAAGTCGGCGAGAGACTCCTACCACCGCAATCTGAAGCGGATCCGCAACGGGCAGGGCCTGCCCCTCGAGGTGCTCCAAGCGATGCAGGCCCTCGATCAGGCACAGAGCGAATATCTTCGCGCCACGGCCGACTACAGCGAGGCCCAGTTCCGTCTCTATCGGGCGCTGGGCTGGCCCAACCGGTAACGGCGTCACCGCACCTTGCAGCAATCGCGGTGCGTCGCGCGTGGGACACGCGACGCTACTGCTGCATTCAGCGTCAAAAGCGGACACCCAGTTGGCTGTAGAAGAAGTCCGCGTCGCCGGTGGCGCCTGGATTCGCTGGGGCAGAGCGAACGATGAACTCTCCGGAGAAGAAGTGCGAGTAGCCCAGGACCCACTGGACTCGGGAGGTGATATTGATGGCCAAGGTCACGTCGATCTCCTGCCCCACGTCCGTGCCGTCCGAGCCGTTGGGATCGGAGGCGCGAATGATCCGGCCAGCGGAGTTGTAGAGGTTGTCCCGCGCTTGATCGAGGCGGAAGACGTGGCACCAGACCACGAGCTCCAGGTCCTCGTGGAGCGTGCTGCTGAGACGAAAGTTGAGGTCGTGAATATTCTGCCGGCCCACCAGGTCCATCCAGCCCAAGTAGCGATGGCCGGAGGGGAACAGTTGATCGAAGGTCGTGCGGCGGTTATCGGTGGGGTCCGCGTCTCCCGAGGCGAAGTCGTAGTAGGCCCACAATACCGGTTTGGTGGGCAGACACTTGAAGCTGTAGCCGAGCCCGACCGTATACATGCCGGCGACGTAGTCCAGACCGGTGAATCTGCCGACCTGCACGGCGCCTTCGACCTCCCAGAGCCAGTCATCGTGCTTGCCCTGCCATCGCGCGCCCAAGGTGCTCGTGTAGAAGTTGCCCGGAGTCCCGAGAATGGAATTGACGAAGCCGTTGGGTGAGTCCTGTTCGTTGAGCCACAGGCAATACAGATCGACCACGTGGTCCTTGACGCCGTGGTAGGTGGTGAACAGTCCGCCAAACTGACGCTTTGGATCGCTGCGATCGAAGTTGTGTGGGGCCACCGGCACGATAGGCTGCACGCAGAAAACGTCCACGTCCCATTCTTTGCCCTTCGAGAAGAGCGTCGCGCCTTCATAAGCCCGGCGGACATTGGACCAGTCTGGCGACGAGATGAGCCGCTCAGACCCATAGCTCATCTCCTCCCGCCCCACGCGCAAGTACAAAGGCTGGCCGCAGGCGTCGGTCAAATTGAGGTCGGCGAACATCTGCAAGAAGTCGGACCGGTCTTCGTCGGTGGGTCGCGGGGCGACTTCCTCGCCAAAGCTGACCGCGTCGAGGTACTCGACGTAAAGGCGGAGGTCCTTGCCGTACCAGAGGTCCGAATACAGCCGCACCCGGTTGAGGTCGAAATCGTTGTCCTCCCCCCGAAGACGCATGTTGTGCTCGACGTGGTAACGATTGCGGTACTCACCCCCGAGGTCGAGGCGAAGGCAGTCGCCGAGGCGGATTCGCTTGAGTTCGTCGAATGGTTGATAGGGAGCCGTGTTCTTAGGGTCTTCCAGGTAGCTGAAATCGTTTAAGGCGAAGGCGCTGCCCTTGTACGGTTGCGGCGGCTTGGGCGGTTTCGAATCCCCTTTCGATTTGGGTTCCTTGGCCTTGGTCTTTGGCTCCGTCTTCTTGGTTTGCGGCTCCGTCTCCGCTTTCACTTCTCGATCGGCGGAGGGCGACTCCTCTTCGGCCTCCTGCTGGGCGGCCAGGGCGCCCGCCAGAAACAAGCACAGGAACACGCCGAGAGCGGACCGCAGGAGGAGCAATCTGAACGAGATGCGCGCTTCCAAACCATCGGCGGAAGGCGAGGCGAATGGACCACTCATGGCGGGCAAGCTCATCCTTGGAAGCTGTATTGGGCAAGTCTTCCGGCTGGTCAAGAACGGACCCCCGAGGGCTTCTTGGGCTCCGCCGGCGCGCTGGGCCTCTCTGGGGGTTGGACTCCTTCCGGGGGCTGGACGGCTTCCGCGGGTGCGATGGGCGTGTTGCCCAGGGCCGTCAGCAGCCGGAACTGGCCCTTGTCGTAGGAGGTGACGGCTTGCAAGTAGTCCAAGCGGGCGCGATCGAGTGCTTGGATGGACTGCAAGACCTCGATCGGCAGGCCGGCCCCGCCGCGGATGCGCGTCAGGTTGAGGTTGTAAGATCGCAAGGCCGCCTCGACCGTCCGCTGGGCGACCTGGACCTGTTGATGGCGCGATTGAACGATTTGATAAGCCGAAACAACCTCGGCGGCCACGCGGTCGGCAATCTCCAGCGAACGAATCTGCGCCTGCGAGAGCTGGCTCTGGCGAAGCCGATGGAGCGAGAGGTCGCCCAGCCCCAGGTTGTGCAGCTCCCAAGAGGCAACGGCCGTGAGGTCCTCGCGGCGGTCGAAGTCTCCAAAGAAGTTGCCGCGGCCGCCGCCGAATCCACCCGCTTGGTAGCCCACCAGGACGCTGGGGATGAGCGGGCCATAAGTCGCCTGGCGCAGCCTCTGAACGCTGAGCTGCACCAGCGCCCGCTGCTCCGCCAGCTCCGGCCGGTTGGTCAACGCGTCGGCGACCAATTGGGGGAGCGGCTGGCCATCCGGGACCACCTCAATCGGCACAACGCTGGGCTCCATGGGCGTCAACTGGAGTTGTGGATCGAGCCGCAGTAAGCGAGCCAGCTCCGCCGAGGAGATGACGAGCTGCTCGCGCGCGAGGACCACCTGCTGCTGGCGCGAGCCAAGTTCGGTTTGGGCGCGCGCCGCGTCGGAGGGGAGGCCCGCGCCTTCTTGGGCGAATTTCCCGGTGATTCGGGCAAGTTCCGCGGCATGGCCCTGCGTTTCGTCCGCGATGGCCACGCTGGCCTGCGCGGCGAGCAGGTCCAGGTAGACCTCAGCCACTCGCAGCAGAGTATCGTTCGTCGTGGCGGCGGCCGCCGCCTGCTCCGCGCGGAGCCCCTGCCGGGCCACGAGGGGTTCGTAGATGGCGTCCGCCAGATCGACCGACAGGACGGGCCCGCCCCACACATAGAGCGAGCTGCGGCGCGTGGTGATGATGTCGCCGGGAGTCTGCTGGATTTGGCCGTTGTGCCAAAGATACTGGGAATCGATGCGCGCGTTTGGCAGCCAGAGGACTTCTGCCCCTTTCAGGCGGGCAAATGCCGCGTTGATTCGTTCTCGGGCCAGCGCGATGCGCAGGTTCTCGGCATTGCCCAGCCGCAGGGCGGTGGGCAGGTCGATGGGCAGCGCTTGCGGCGCTTGCGGATTGCCCTGCCCAGGGGCGGTCGGTGGATTGACGGCAGCTCGTGCGG
Organism: Planctomycetia bacterium; assembly: GCA_041497795.1. GTDB lineage: Bacteria > Planctomycetota > Planctomycetia > Pirellulales > S012-138 > JBGQHD01. The sequence goes on along the minus strand of JBGQHD010000022.1, from coordinate 11,422 downwards.
CCTCTGCCGGTTGCCAGGCTCCTCGATCAGGCGGGAGGATCGGTCCCGTCGGCCGGCTGATGTCCTGGTGCGCCGCCAGAATGACCGCCGAGGGCGGCGCGGGGGCAACGGACGCAGCCGAGAGCGCTGTGGTGGAAGGCTCCGCCGGAGATGGGCCCTGGTGAGTCCACGACGACACTGAGCTACAGCCGGCGGCGAGTGCCGCGGCCACGGTCGCGACGATCGCCAGACACGCCCGAGGCCGGAGTCCGAAAGAAGGTCCGAACATGTGCGCCCCTCCAATCCATTTGAGCGCCCCAGCCGGACCTTCTCGCAATCCTGGCAAACTTGGACGGCTGATGACGGCTTCCTGACTGCATCATCGACGCCGCTTGGTCCACGGATTTAAGGCGGGACTGACGGCCGCTGCCGGCGGTGCAAGTCGGCGATGTGGACCGGTGCCCCCGTTAACCGTGGATCAACCGACATGCCGCGGGTGCGGCAAGTCATCCGCACGTTGGGCATGATCCGCGGAACGTGAACCGTCGTCGCTCGTATTTTCGCCACCTTGCGCTCATCTGGTTCGCAGTCATAAGCGCGCCTGATGACTGCTTCTTTGCGTATCGGCCGAATTCGTGCGACGCGCGCGCCGTGCTCTGATAACCTGCCTCCGCGAGTTTAGAGCAATGTCCGATTCACGTTGAGGCATGCCATGCAAGGGAAAGCGTTCACTCTGGCCCCGGCGCTGGGGGCATCCGTGGTCTGGTTCGCCGCGTTGCTACCCGCGGACGATCGAAAGATGGCCATGGAACCGAGTATCTACCCGCCTGCCGAACTCAAGTGGCAGGAGGGGCCCCCATCGATCCCGCCTGGCGCCAAACTCGCGGTGTTGGAAGGGAATCCTACGAAGGAAGGGCCATTCGTGATGCGCCTCAAGCTACCCGACGGTTACCGCATCGCTCCGCACACGCACCCCAAGCCCGAGCGAGTGACGGTCATCGCCGGCACCTTCAACCTCGGCATGGGGGAGAAGTTCGATGCGACCAAAGGCACCGCCATGACGACTGGCACCTTTGGCACGTGGCCGCCAAACATGAAGCACTATGCGTGGACGAAAGGGGAAACCGTGGTCCAGCTACACGGGGAAGGCCCGTGGATCATCAACTACCTGAACCCGACCGACGACCCGAGGAAAGCGAAGAAGTAATGTTCTCGAGCGACCGTGTTCGCCGTGGGTTTCGCCGCAATCGCTTGTTTGTCTCGTCGCCTCTCCGCGGGCATTCGTTGGCCCGCCATACGGAGTGAATCATGTCCTGGGTTCTGACCGTCTCCGAGGACCATGCCTCCGGGACATTGGCGGAGGTGTACCAGAACGCCCGCCAGCGGGCGGGGAAAGTACCGAACATCGCCAAGCTGCAAAGCCTACGACCAGCGACCACCCACCGAGGGTTCGAGCTGTACTGCCCAGCTGATGGACGACCCGACCGGACTCTCCAAGCGGGAGCGGATCCTGATTGCGACCGTGGTCTCGAAAGTGAACGGCTGTCTGTACTGAATGGAGTCGCACGCAAAAGACCTCCGGTCGGCGGTCGGTGGTGAGGTTGAGGCGTTGGCCGTTCAGGAAGACTACCGCACCGCGGGCCTGCCGGCCCGTGAAGTGGCGCTCCTGGATTACGCGGTGAAGCTCACAACCAACCCGCAGGGGGTGAGCCGCGAGGACCTCGCTGCCCTGCGGGGGCACAGGTACTCCGACGAGCAATTGGTGGATGCCGTCCAGTGCATCGGGTATTTCAACCTCATCAACCGAGTGCTCGATGGTCTGGGCGTGGACCCGGAACCGGGCATGCGATACCGCACACTGGCCTGACGAATCGACGGGCATCTCCTGGCGCGACCTGCGCAATCTGACACTCACGGCTGTGGCTGCCCCCGTGTTTTCAGTTGTTTCGCGCGCAGCTCCAGCTCCTCGAATTCGAGTTTCGCCTGCCATCCAGGATGACCTTCTGGACGAACAGCGGGCCAAACTCGACGCCGCAAAGGCGCGACGGGCACAGGCAGACGCCCACGTAGTCGAATGGGAGAGTAAGGTCCTGCTGGAACGCGCGCGGGTGGAGCACGCTTGCCTGGGCCTCCGCCACGGACCACGCGGCCTACTTGATGGCCGCTTGCTTCTCGGCCAGAGCGTGTTGGCCTTCGGATTCTTGGGCGGCTTTGCCGCCACCTGGCAAAACGGCCGCCTTGGCTTTTGCTCGTTCCAGCGCGATCTCGGCCTGCAAACGATCGGCTTTGGCGGCGAGCGCCGCACTCACGTGCCCTTGTCCCGTCTTAGCGAAATTGTCGGCGATTCTTTCGAGTTCCTTGGCCTCGACCACGGCCATTTCCCATACCTTGATACGGTCCTTGTCGGAGCCGCAGAGCTCCAGCTCGGCTTCGAGCAGCATGCGGCTTGCCTCGCGCAACTGGTCAACGGTCGCCTCGCCGCTCTTGAACCTCGCCTTGACGAGGCGCGAAATCTCCCGGACGGTAGCCAGCCGTTCCTTCAGCAAATCCTCGAGTTTGGATTTCTTCGCTCTGCGCGGAGCTGGTTCTTCGGCCCTCAATTGCCCGGACCAATCGGGTGTGCCCGTCACGACCGCTAGAACGAGGAATAGCGGGAGTCCTACAATCACGGCGAGTCTGATTTTGGAATCCAACATCCGACGTTCTCCTCGTTCATGGTGTTTATGGTTGACCACCGCATCGCTTCCCCATATCCGCCGGCATTCACGCACCGCGCCGGCCACCGTCACGGCATCACAAACTCGTGCTCCGGCCGACGTACCACCAGCACAGGGCAGGGGGCCTTGCGCAGCACTTGTTCCGCCACGCTCCCTAGCAGCATGTGGGCGATCGGGCCGCGGCCGTGCGTGCCCATCACGATCAGGTCGATGTGCTGCTCGCGCGCGTAGCGGACGATCTCGACGAACGGGCTGCCTTCGCGGACCGAAGGCTTGACCTCGTCGTTGGCCCGCTCCACGTCGGTGAGCAGCTTCTGGATTCGGTCGTGCGCGCTGCGCTCGACCTGCTTGAGGAAGTCGGGCGGCATCTCATAACCGTCCGCGAGGCCGAGGTTGCTCACCGGGTCTTCCAGAATGTACAGCAGGTGCAGCGAGCAACCGAGACTCTCCCGCAACATCCGTGCATATTCCAGGGCAGCCGCCGAGACGTCGCTGAAGTCGGTCGGCACGAGGATACTTTTCGGGGCATTCACCGGGGGCCTCCCAGAATCGTCTTGTTCGTCTCTCCGTCAGATATGGTACTCCACGTGCTGTGCCGCAGCGGGACGCGACGGCCGCAGCTTGGCTGATCGCCGCAGGAACCTGGCACAGAGAAGCGTCGCAGCGGCGGCCGCGCCTGAGGGTAACGCGGCCCCAGCTTGCGACGCCTGAGGGGCAAGGACGTAGAAGAAACCCGTGAACAACAGCAGCGCACCAAACGCCACGCGGAGGGCAGCAATTGGGGTATAGGGCACAAGCTGTGCGCCGAGGAAGGCGCCCACGGCAAAGCCCACCGCCACCCAGGCGACGATGGGCAACCGCACGAATCCGTGCTGGTAATAAGCGATCGCCGCCAACAGGCCGATGGGAGGAATCAGCACAGCGAGACTCGTGCCTTGAGCTTCCGGCTGGCTCAAGCCGAACAGCAGCATGAGCCCGGGCACGATCACGATACCTCCGCCAATGCCCAACCATCCACTAAGGATGCCGGCGCACAGGCCGAAAAGGAGCAGGTAGACCATGGGAACCTCCGGCAATCATCGGCCGCCGTCAAGCAACTACGGCGCCGCCCCGACGGCGCTTCCGCTGCCGTTCGCTTAGGAACCCTTACCGGAACCGGCCGCGGCCTCATCACCGTTCCGGTGCGGATCGAGCGATTGACCCTCGGCGATCTGACCCTTGTTGCTGACCACGATCTCCTCGTCGCCCTCAAGCCCGCTGGTGATTTGGACCACGCGGCCATCGTCGTAACCAGTTTTCACTAGCCGTCGATGGGATTTCCCGTCGTCGACCTGGATCACGAAGCTTTCCGCGCCAACCGCATATACGGCGCTGGCGGGCACCGTCAAAGCTTGTTTGATTTCCTGCAAGATCAGGGTAATGGGGCCATACATGCCGGGGTAGAGGGCGCCCGTGTCGTTGTCGATATCGATTTCCACGCGCATCGTGCGCGATTTCTCCTCCAGAGCATGCGAGAACCGTGCGACGCGCCCTTCGAATTGTTGGCCGCCCAGGGCAGCCAACTGGATCAGCGCCCGATTGCCGATGCGGACGGCGGAAGCTTCCTTTTCTGGCACGCGGAGCACGACGGTCACCTGTTTTGCGCTACAGATCGTGAAGATCGGGTCGCCGCGCCCGCTGGCGGCGCTGTTGACAAACGCTCCTTCGTCCACCGTGCGACGGGTGATCACGCCGTCGAAGGGCGCTTTGAGTTTGGCAAACTTCAACTCGACGCGCGTTTTCTCTCGGTCCGCCTTGGCGACTTCCACCTTGGTGGCCCGGGTTCGTTGGTCCGCTTTCGCGGCGTCGAGCTTGGCCGTGAGGACCGCTTTGTCCACCTCGACGGCTTTTTGTTTGGCGCGGCTGCTGTCGCAGGCGGCGGTCGCGGCCCCCAACTGCTTGCGCTTCTCTTCGGCCAGCTCACGCGTCGTGGCGTCTGCGGACGCCAGGCGACCGTAGCGTTCCGCCTGCTGCTTGCAGAACTCTTGTTCGGCCTCGGCCTTTTTTACGTCGGCTTGGGCCTCTTCCAGGTGAGCCGGATGGGCAGTGAGCGCCGCGTTGGCGGCCTGAACCGCGCTTTCCGCCTGCTCGTACTCGGCCTCCGCTTGGTGGACCAGCGCTTCCTTGTAGGCAAGTTGCTGAACCAGGTTGGGCACATCGACTTCGAGAAGCACCTGGCCTGCCTCCACCTTGTCGCCAATGTCCACGTGCACTTTCTTGACGTAGCCCGTCGCCTCGGTGTAGAGGTCCGCCTGGGCCGTCCCCTCGATTGGGCCGGCCTGCTCAAACTTCACCACCAGGTCTTTGCGTGCGGGGAGTATGGTTTGCACGGCCAGCGCCTCGGAGTCACCCGCCGCAGGCGCAGATTCGTGCGACCCCGCGGAGGCCAGGGCGACCCCACCGAAGAAGTGGGCACGTTCCCAGACAGCAATCGCCAGACAACCCAGCGAAGCGGCCGCGATGGCGGCCCATATCGGATGATTTTGAACAATCCTCATACCGCATCACCTTTCTCGGGAGCGTCCTTCGCCTCGGACTCGGAATCAGGAGGGACTCGATGGGATCATTGAACGGCAGAACCTTCAACCTTTCCTGTGAATGGCTGGCTCGCCTTCGCTCCGCCGCGCATCAGCGTGTAGAAGATCGGCACCACGAACAGCGTCATGCAAGTGCCGGCCAGCAGTCCGCCAACGACGGCGCGTGCCAGCGGCACGTTGGCTTCGCTTCCCTTTCCCAGGCCAATGGCCATCGGCAACAGATCGAGGAAGGTGGCCAGAAACGTCATTAGGATCGGCCGCAGCCGGATGCCGCCCGCCATGGTGATGGCCTCGGCGACCGGCGTGCCCTGCGCCATCAGCCGGTTCGCGAAGTCCACCAGCAGCACGCTGTTGGCCACGACGATGCCCACCATGAAGATGATCCCCATGCTCGATTGCACGTTCAAGGAAGTGCGCGTCACAAACAGCATGGCGATCACGCCGATCAAACCCAGCGGCACCGTGAGCAGAATGATCAGCGGATCGACGTAGGAACGAAACAACGCCACCATGATCAAATAGACCAGGACCGTGGCCATCAATAGGCCGAACCCCATGCTGCCGAAGGCCGTGCGCATGCGTTGCACCTCGCCGCTCATGCGGACGTTCAGGCCCGTAGGCACGTCGATTTTCTTCAGTGCCCGTTCGATGTCGCCGGCCACACTGCCCACGTCTCGCCCCGAAGCGTTCGCGTAGATATCGATCACCGGCGAGAAGTTGGCGTGGTTGATCTCCGCCGGGACGCTCTGGCGCCGCAACTTGGCAACGTTCCGGAGCAAAACCGGCGCGGTGGATTGAGAGCTCGTGATGGGGACGTTGAGCAAGTCGTCCACGGAGTTGACGGCACTCTCGTCGTACTGCACGCCGACCCAATACTGGTTGCCGCTTTCCGGATCGATCCAGAAGTTGCGCGCGAATTGAATGCTCGAGTTGAGACAGGTCACGACGTTTTGAATGATGTCCTGCTGCCTGAGACCCAGGTCGGCGGCCTTGGCCTGGTCCACCTCGATGTAGAGCTGCGGGTAGTCGAAGCGCTGGCTGATCCGCACGTCCGCTGCGCCGTGCACTTCTCTGACTGCCCGCCAGATGTCTCGCGCCAAATCGCGACCCTTCTCGGATGCCTTGCCGGAAATCTGCACGTCGATCGGCGACAACGAACCGTAGTTGAGCGCCGTCGATACGATACCGCCGGTATTGAAGGAGAACTCGATGCCCGGAAACTTGCTGGCCAGCTCGGGCCGCAAGAGCTCGGCGTATTCTTGGGCGGTCTTGCTGCGCTCTTCCGACAACTGCACCTTCAGCACGGCGTCTTGCGGCCCTGAATTGGGCGTGTAGGCGGAGGACCAATCCGGAACCACGCCCAGTTCGGAGATGATCATGCTCAGGTCCCTTTTCGGGATCACGTCCTTGATCACCTCCTCGACGCCCTCGACTCGCTCGACGACGACTTCCCCCTTCGCATTCTTCTCCTCCTTGACGCCGCTGAGCAGCTTCTCGGTGTTCTCGATGCGCGTTCCCGTCGAGGCCCGCACGGTGAGGACGATTTGACCGGCATCGACCTGCGGGAAGAACTCCTGCCCCAGAAACGGCACCAAGACACAGGAGCCGACAAACAACACGCCCACGCCACCCAGCACCTTCAGGCGGTTTCGCAGGATGGCCCGCAACAGGCGCTCGTACCAGCGGACCACCACTCCCAGAACATGCTCGATGCCATGATGGATGCGCTCTCCCCAGCCGGGTCGGCGGCCGGGGTCGTGCCCCCCGGTCGCATGCGCCTTGAGCCAGTTCGCGCACCGGCTGGGCACCAGGGTCATCGAGAGCAGGTACGAAGCCAGCATCGCGAACGTCACGCTCAGCGCCAGCGGACGGAACAGAAACTTGCCCATGCCCGCCGTGAACGCGATCGGCAGCAACACGATAATCGTGGTGGCGGTTGCCACCAGCACGGGCAAGGCCACTTCGTTGGCCCCGTCCCTGGCCGCTAATTCCGGAGTCTTGCCCAGTCCCAAGTGCCGGTGCGTGTTCTCCAAGACGACGATGGCGTTATCGACCAGCGGGCCGACCGCCAGGGCCAGTCCGCCCAGCGTCATGGCGTTGATCGTGTTCCCGGTCGCCAGCAGGCCGGCGATCGCCGCCAAGATGGATAAGGGAATCGAGAGCGTGGCGATCAGGGTCGAGCGGAAGCTGCCCAGGAAAATCAGGATCATGCCGGCGGCCAGGATGGCCCCGAACGCGCCTTCGTGCACCAGACTCTTGATCGCCTCCCGCACGTACACCGACTGATCCATCACCACCTTGAGGTCGATGCCCTTGGGGATCCGCTCCTGCATCTTGGGAATGGAGTCCTTGACTCCGTCGATGACCGAGAGCGTGCTAGCGCCCTGCTGACGATACACGGGCACGTAAACCTGGCGGCGGCCGTTGATCCGCACGAGGCCCGTCTGAATGCGGGCGGCGTCTTCCGTGTGTCCCACGTTCCGCAGGTACACGGAATTGCCTGACCGCGCCTTGAGTGGGATCAGGTCCATCGCCCGCGGACTGGCCGCCATGCTGTTGGAATCGATCTGGTAGTCGATGTCGCCGATCCGCGCGCCGCCCGTGGGCAGCATGATGTTGGACTCGCGGATCGCGTTCACGACATCCACCGGAGAGAGATCGTGCGCTTCGAGCTTGTCGCGGTTGACGTAGGCCAGCACGGCGCGGACCTTGCCTCCAAAGACGGCCGGAGCCACGGCTCCCGGCACCGCTTGCACCTGGTTCCGCAGCTCATAGCGGGCAATGTCCTGCAACTCGCCCTCGCCTAACTCGCCGCTGGAAACGCTGAGGATGCCGATCGGCATCGTCGCCGTGGGATCAAACGGCAGCACGATGGGCGGCAGCGTGCCCGGCGGCAGATACCGCAGGTTCGACATGGCCAGCGAATTGACCTGCGTCAGGGCGGTGTTCGGGTCCGTGTCATCGCTGAAATAGCTGCGAATGAGGCTGACGCCGACCATCGACTTCGATTCTTGCAGTTGCGTGCCACTGGCCTGGCCCGTCCAGCGTTCCAGCCGGTTGGTAATGTTCTTCTCGACGACACCGGCTGGCATGCCGGAGTAGAACGTCATCGACTGAACGGCCGGGGCCTTGAATGTCGGCAAGATGTCCACAGGAATCGTGTAGACCGCGACGACCCCCATCACGACGATGGCCAGCGCAAAAACACTCACCGCGTAGCGATTGCCGAGCGCGGCTTTGACTAACCACATGGCAGCCCACCTATGAGATGATGTTGGTTTCCCAACGCCCAAGCGGTAGGCGGGAACCAAGAGCCCAAGGACGGCGCTGAATCGCGCCTACCGCAACGTGTCATACGGTCCCGGCGCAGGACTACAACACGAGCGATTCCAGAGCTATCCGCAACAGGCGGGAGGTGAGGCGAGCGGAGGGCGAGGCCGGTTGGCTACGCGTGAGTGCCCCCAAGCGGCGAGCGTGTTGAGCAGGCGCGAGAGCGGTTGGCGAACAGGGAATCTTCGCCATCGATACGACCTGCTTCGATGTCGCCGGCGCCACCACCACCGCAGATCGCCGTTGCCGCTGCGATGGGCCGTGCTGCGGCGCGGAGGGATAACTCTGCAACCTCACCAGGGGCGCGGCGATGGTCAAAACCAACAAAAATCGAAGGAGAAGCCCCATGGGACGACCGATGGCAGCAAACTCTTGGAAGGCACGAACGCACAGTGTGGCGCATTATAGAACGGAGCTTGGGATGGAGTCAAGCAAAACGGAACCTCAGAACCTGCCAAGGGCTGCGATGCGCCGCGCTGCTTTTCCGCGGATGTCGATCGTCGGGCCTGGTCGCTCATCGTCGGTAATGACTGACCGCTTTTTTCCGCAAGCGCCGCGCGATTCTTCCTCATGCCGCGTATCGCCCTCAAATCGGGGATCGTTATCACTCGCGGCAGGGCAGGACTTTTTCTTATCTTAACGGTTTCCCGCGCGGCGCGCTGTCGATCACAGCAGGGAAGTCGGAGCCGCGGTTGGGATCCGGTAGGGACACCTCTCCGACACTTCTTGGCACAGCACGGAGCGAGTCTGCCAATGCGCACGAAGCGAACTTGTTTAACGGCCCTGCTGATCGTAGCAACGGGGGTCGGATACGGCGGTCGGTGCTGGGCTCAGTCGCCCGAAGGTTATGTCCCACCACCGCCAGCGTCCGGCGAATTACAGCGGACGTGGCCCGAACAATCACCCGACCAGGCCCAATACCCGACGGCCGAGAACGCCGATGGGAAATCACCGGAGGACCTCCGCATTCGCGTGGCGGTGGAACAGATACTGAAAGAAAAGGAAGACGCCCGCAAAGCGGACGAGGCTCGGAAAAAAGAGCAAGCCGAGCGCGAAGGTTACGAGGTCGGCACCGACCTCAAGATGTCAGCCCGTTGGAACCCGGGCAGCGGCGTGACCTTTGAAACGCCGAACAAGGACTTCGTCTCCCACCTTGGCTTCCGCTTGCAATTCGACAACGTGTACTTCCGCCAGGACGACGCCATTCGCGTGCCGACGGCGGCCGGCGGCGTCGGTGAGCTGCAGGACGGCTTCTTCTTCCGCCGCATCCGTCCCTCGTGGGACGGCACGGCCTGGGAGGTGATGGAGTGGAACTGCGAACTGGCGCTGGAACAAGTCAAGCAGGGCATTCCGACGCTGGACGAATGCTGGGTAGGGATCAAGGAAGTCCCCTACATCGGGTCGATTCGGATCGGCCATTACAAGGTGCCGCAGGGCTTCGAAGGCGACATGGTGAGCAGCAGCAAGACGATGACCTTCCTGGAACGGTCGCCCTACACCGATGCCTTCTATGACAACTTCGCTCCCGGCTTCTGGTGCGGCAACAGCATCCTCGATCAGCATGTGACGTGGTCGGCCATGTGGTACCGGCCCGAGCTGGATCTGCACGACAACAACGGCGCCGACTTCCAAGATGGCCGTTACGGCGTTTCCGGACGCTTGACCGCCTTGCCCATCTATGAGAACGACGGTCGGCAACTCCTGCACCTCGGTGCCTCCGGCACCTGGCGCGAGGCCGACAAGCCCGACGCGGCCAACGCCGCGGCCGGACAAGGTGGCATCACCGGCCCCGAAGTGGTGCGCTTCCGGGCGCGGCCCGGTCTGCGTGACGCGCAGGGCGACTTCGGAACCGCCCCGCTGCCTGGAAACAGCGTGCGCTGGGTCGATACCGGCAACATCGTCGCCGACGGGGCGTCCATCCTGGGCGCGGAGTTCTTCGCCGTCAACGGGCCTTTCTCGGCGCAGGCCGAGTATGCCTGGACGTTCGTCCCGGGCGCGGTGGTCGGCGGCGTGTCCGACACGCTCGCCTTCAACGGCGGCTATGTGCAGCTTTCCTATTTCCCGACCGGCGAGAATCGCGTCTATGACCGCCGCCTGGGCCGTTTGGGAAGCACGTACATCGCCGCTCCGTTCACGAACTTCTGGGCCGTGCGGACCCAGGATGGCCCCCTCTGCCTCGGCTGGGGAGCCTGGGAGATCGCCGCCCGCTACAACTACTTGGACCTGAACGACGGCGGCATTCAAGGTGGCAGGCTCCAAGAATTCAACTTCGGCGTGAACTGGTACCTGAACGTCAATTGGAAGATGCAGTTCGAGTACATCCACGACCGGCGGTACGACCTCCGGGCGGGCCAGATTCCCGGCGACATGGACGGCTTGGGCATTCGCACGCAGTTCTTCTTCTAACCCGAAAGCAACCGATTCATACGAGGAGTTATCCTATGATCAGAATCTTTGCCGCCCTGTGTGGGCTGGCACTTGTGAGCGGGTTGTCCGTGGCGATGGCCGGCGGCCCCGGTGCGTGTGGCGCGACATCGATGCACGGCTGCTGCCAGCCGTGCGAAAAGGTCTGCGTGCCGGTCCCGACGACCAAGAAGATCACCAAGGTCGTCTACGGTTGCAAATGCATCGACTTCTGCATCCCGCACAATATCGAGTGCCATGACGGTTGCTGCTCCGGCGGCTGCGGCTGCTGCCCCACCGTCTGCCCGAGCTGCGAACACCCTCGGGTTCGCAAGGCGCTCATCAAGTGGGTTCGGACCACCGAGTGCCCTACGTTCAAATGCGAGGTCCGCGCAGTCCCCTGTGGCTGCGGCTCGT
>JBGQHD010000021.1:0-15065 GCA_041497795.1 Planctomycetia bacterium | reverse complement strand
CCCCGTTACGCGGCAGCACCGGGAACGATTACTCTCTTGTTGGCGTCGGACAAAGGTCTCCATCCTCTTCGACGAACGCGTATGCCTGCCAAACGAGCCGAATCATCCGGTCAATCGCCGCGTTCTCTGCCCCGCCGTCGCGCCCTCAAAGCCCTCGCCGGCCTCGGCATCGGCACGCTGGCGTTTCAGCGCGCCGTGGCGGCCCAAGTGGCCAAGGCCGGCAAAGTGACGCCGGAGATGATCCGCGACGCCGAGTGGATCGCCGGGCTGGAGCTGTCGGACGCGGACCGGGCCTCGACCGCCCGCTCGGTCGAACGGGCGGTCGGCAGCCTGCAGGCGATGCGCGAGGTGAAGCTGGAGAACAGCGTGCCGCCGGCCGTGCAGTTTCAGCCGGCGCCCTGGCTGCCGCCGGCGCGCGACGGCCGCCGCGGCACGGTCGAGCCGACCGAAGCGGCTGCGCCGGTGCGGCCGATGTCGGGCGATGACCTGGCGTTCATGCCGGTCAGCGAGCTGGCAGCCCTGGTGCGCACGCGGCAGGTCTCGTCGCTCGAGCTGGCGAAGCTCTATCTGGAGCGGCTGCGGAAGTACGACCCCGTCCTCAAGTGCGTGATCAGCTACACCGAGGAGCTGGCCCTGCGGCAGGCCAAGGCGGCCGACGCCGAGATCGCCGCCGGCCGGTATCGCGGCCCGCTGCACGGCATCCCTTGGGGCGCGAAAGACCTCATCGCCTATCCGGGCTACAAGACCACCTGGGGCGCGCTGCCGTTCAAGGATCAGACATTCGCCGTCAAAGCCACGGTGGCCGACCGGCTGGAGAAGGCCGGGGCCGTGCTCGTCGCCAAGCTGTCGCTAGGCGCCCTGGCGCAAGGGGATCAATGGTTCAACCAAATGACGCGCAACCCGTGGAACCCGCGGCAAGGCTCCAGCGGCTCGTCGGCCGGCAGCGCGTGTGCCACAGCGGCTGGCCTGGTCGGCTTCGCCATCGGCAGCGAGACGCTGGGCAGCATCGTCTCGCCCAGCACCCGCTGCGGCACCACCGGGCTGCGGCCGACGTACGGGCGGGTGAGCCGCTACGGCTGCATGACGCTGGCTTGGAGCATGGACAAGCTCGGTCCCCTCTGCCGCAGCGTGGAGGATTGCGCCTTGGTGCTGGGGGCCATCCACGGCTTCGATGGCCTCGACGGCGCGGCGGTGGATCGCCCGTTCGATTGGCCCTGTCGGCGGGAGCTGCGCTCCTTGCGAGTCGGCTACTTCGAGGCCGGCCCGGTGGACAAACGGCCGGACCTTCAGGTGCTCAAAGACTTGGGCGTGCAGCTCGTGCCGATCAAGCTGCCACAGACGCCCTCGGCCAATCCGCTGACGTTGATCCTCGACGTGGAGGCCGCCGCCGCCTTCGACGAAATCACGCGCAAGCACATCACCGAAGGCCTCAACTCCTGGCCGCAGACCTTCCGCAAGGGGCAGTTCATTCCGGCCGTCGATTACCTGCGGGCCAACCGCATCCGCACGCAGCTCATGCACGAGATGCGGAAGGTCATGCAGCAGGTCGATCTCTACGTCGGCGGCGACGACCTGGTGATCACGAACCTCACCGGTCACCCGACCGTCGTGCTGCCGACCGGCTTCGCTAAAGGCAAGGACGGGGAAGCGCCGTACTCAATCACCTTCACCGGCCGGCTCTACGGCGAAACTGAGCTATTGGCCGTGGCCCACGCCTACCAGCAAGCCACCGGCCACCACCTGCGGCGGCCGAACATGGAAAAGTTGATCGCCGACAAGCCGCCGCCGGCCGACGAAGAAGAGGACTTCGACGACGAGTAGTGTAGTCATCACGCTCCGCGTGATCGTGGGGCACGTTTATAAACGTGCCCCACGTTCGTCTCGCCGCGCGAGGCGAGGCGCAGGCCCCGGCGACGCGGTCATTTCTCCTCCGCCGTGTCGAGTGCCTGCACCAAGGCCTCGAGCTTGGCGAGACTCCGCTCATTCCCTTGAGCGATGACGCTATTCGCGCGCTCGTCGGCCGAGATGGTAAGGACGGGGTAGATCTTGCGGATGTGCTCGGCCATGACTGACGCCTTGGCGAACTTGAGGCGGAAGATGCGCACGAGCGGCTCCGGCTTCGCCCCGCCCGCGCTGTCCGTCTTCTGGCTCAGCAGCTTGCCCGTGGCCAGGTCGAGCTCGTACACTTTGCCGCCACAGCGAACGGCCAGCCTCTTGGCGGGATCGTCGGTCTTCACAAAACCGTCGGCCCGGCCCGGCAGGATCGACTTCCAAAAGATCGCTCCGCTTTCGTTGGAGAAGACCACGATCTCGCTGCCCGTGTCGTCGGGCGCGATTAGCGCGATCAGCTTGCCGTCGCTGAAGGTCTTGGCGAGGCGATGGTCGGGGCGCGCGACGCTCGCGCTGCCAGCCCCGAAGCCGAACGCGTTCAGCGCGCTGCGGCGCGGCACGGGGCTGAAAGGGTCGCCCGGAGCAACTTTCCGAGCCGGCGTGGCTCCGCTCTGCGCGTCTCTGGCCTTGAGCACCTTCACCAGGTCATCGACCACCCGTTCCAGCCGCTCGATGCGGTCTTCGAGCTTGCGGTCGGCGGGGCCTCGGCTCGACGGGGCGGGCGCTTGGGCCGCGGCTGGCCCAGACGCTGGCTCGTCAACCGCTGGCTCGTCAACCGGCGGAGACGCCGCCGAAGCCGGGGGATCGTCTCCACCGCCCGCGTCATTGCCCGCTACGGCCGACGGAGCAGCCAGCGGCAGCACGACGGCCGCCAACAGCAGCAAGAACGCACCGACCGGCCACGACATCTTCCGAGGCAGCTCACGTTGCATGATCATCTCGATTCTCCTTTTGACGGGGAAGCCTCCGAACGCGGCGCCGGCCGCCGCCGGAACCACGTCGCGCTCGGTCAGAAATTCGACAGTACGCAGCAAAGCCCGGCCGTAACTGCGGCGGCCGCGGGGCAAGACCCACAGCACCCAGGCGTCGCAACACTCTTCGGCCGCCGCACGCAGCATCCCCGCGGCCCACCAGGCCACGGGGTTCCACCAGAAAAGACACAGCACCGCCACCTCGAACCACCGCACCCAATGATCGCGCCGCCGAAGATGGGCCAACTCGTGAACCAGTACGGCGTGGCGCTGCTCGCGATCGAGGGCCGCGAGCAATTGCCGCGGCAGCAGAATAACCGGCGTCCACCCGGCCACCGAAACCAGCGGAGGGACATGGGCCTCGGTGACGCGCAGGGCCGGACAGCGGCGCAGGCCGATCGCCTGGCTGAAGCGCTCGGCGTCTTGCACCCACTCGTCGCAGGCCGCGTCGCTGCCGGCCAGCACTGCGCGAAAGCGCCGCTGCCCGCGGACCACGCAGGCGACGGATGCCGCCGCGCCGCCGCCCCAGATCACCAGCAAGATCCATTGCCCGTTCGCCAGCAGCCAGTCGCTGGCGGCCAAGAGCGGCACCGGTGCCAGCGCAGGCTCGGCGTGCCGCGGCGGGGGCGAGTCACGCTGCTCCGAAAGGATGAACTCCGCTGATTCGTCTGCTCTGCTGGACGCGACACTCCCCTCCGCAGCGGGCCGATCCACGGTCAGTGGCATGGGTGGCGGGAGGTCCGGCGCGTCGCGGGTCGCGGCGCCATCCAGCTCGGCCGGTCGCCTGGCCTGCACGAGGCCGACTCCGTTGGCAGGCTCCTGAGGCCGTGCCGCCAAGCCGTCAGGCCAGGGCACGTGCCACAGCGGCGGGGTCAGCAGCTTGACGAGCACCAGCAGCCACAGCGCGTGGGCCAGGTGCGGATTGCGCCACACCCGGATGATCGCCAGAACCGCCAGGGCCAGGCTGGCCGCCAGCACGGCGTTCGAGAAGACGGCTTGCAGAATGTCGTTCATGCTCGCACCCCTAGCGCTCGTCGAGCAGGCGGCGGATTTCTTCTTTTTCCTTCTTGCTCAGCCGCTTGGCCCGCACCAGGTGCAGCACGAAGGGGGAAAGCGACCCTTCGGAGAGCTTGCCGGCGAGCTCGTCCAACTGCATGCCGGCGACGTCGGCCTGGCTGACGGCTGCGGAGAACCGGTGCGGGGCGCCGCTGCGGTCGCGGTGCACCAGCCCCTTCTCTTCCAAGCGGGCAATCAGCTTTTGCACCGTGCCGATCGACGAGACGTTGGCTTCCTCGTACAGCCGCCCGGCGATGTCGCGCGCCGTGAGCGGCTGAGCGGCCCACAGCGCCTTGAGCACCGCCAGTTCGGCGTCGGTAATCACGGACTTGGGAACGGCCATGGGGCCTCCATTGACTTCGTGTCTACGGTTATAGACATCACGTCAACGGACGTCAAGGGCGCTTCAAGAAAGGGGAGAAAACGCGTGCTTCGCCGAACACGACCCAATGCTCGACCCCGACGACCTCTAGGGCCGATAAGATAGGAGGAATGCAGGCAATTGATCTACCGCGAAATCACGCACGGCTGCTACCCTACGGACCGTCTTCGACATGGCTCGGCACCGCTGGAGACAGCAACGCAAACGCAGGCCTCGAGCCCACGTCATCGGCGAGATGGGTGTCAACTTCGTAGAACGGCAAGTTCTCCGTCGCGGGCACAGTCTCAAACGAGTGTTCCACCCGGAATACGGCACCGACGCCCTGATGCTCCACTTCTCGCCCGAGACAACGGAGATCGAGAACGGCTGGGTTGAATTCCAAGTCAAGGCCACGGACTCGCCAAGTTTCGTTCACGACGGCAAGAGCGTTGCCTGCACGGTAGAAATGGCTCACGTCAACCATTGGTATTGGCAAGTCGCCAATCCGTTCATTCTCGTGCTGTACGACGCCACAAAGCACCGAGCCTATTGGGTTGACATCCAGGCCCACGTCGATGAGCACAAGATCGAAGACAACCGGCGGACGTTGACGGTCCATATCCCGGCACGCAACCGGCTGACCCTGAACGCCATCGACCGCTTTCGAAGAATGTCCCTCGATCGAAACGATTCCCGAACGCCACGGAGCGCGACGTGATGGCTCACCGCCTCACCAACGAGATGTTGAGCGGGCTGCTGTTGAAGCTCGGTTTTGAGCGGCTCGGACTCGCTGAGAAGAATCACCGTATCTGGCGGCATCCCGAATCCGGATGCACGTTGCTCTTGCCCGATAACAAGACCAGCGAAGCCCCGCGGCCCGCTGAGCTGGTTGGAATCAGGGCGCATCTCCACCTTCAAGGCCACCTGGACGAGGAGACGTTTGACTTGTTTGTCAGCGAGGGGAGGTTCCCGGCTCGTTCGTCTGCACAGCAATGATGCTCGTCCGGGTGTTCATGTCGGCAGGCGACCGCCCTGCGCAACAATCTCCGCGAATCAACCAGCCGGACGCGCGGCTACCGTGCAGCAGCAAGACGCTCAATGACGTCGTCGCGATCGAAGAACGTCGCCGGCCCGCGCGCTTCCAGCTCGTGGCACATGGCGACTGCCAGCTCATTGAGCGGGGCAGCCATGCCGTGCGCGTGCGCCAGACGCACCACGTGGCCGTTGATGTAGTCCACCTCGGTCGGCTTGCCGTGCAGCAAGTCTTGATAGAGCGAAAAGACGATCGGCTTGCGGTCATAGATCCGGCGGGCAACGAGCGCCACCACCGCGCCGACGACGGGCATGTCGAGCAGCCCTAGCAACCGCCGCAGCGAGCCAACGTCGGGTCGGCCGGGAATCTTCGCCAGCTCGATGCCGGCCGCCGCGAAGGTGGCGGCGCACTCGTTCAACAGCGGCAGGCCCACGGCCCGACGCCACTCGCGATGGCAGATGGCCTCGGTGATGAAGTTCGAGGCCGACAGGCAGGCAACATAGCCCAGTACGTTGAACGCGAGCTTCGTGTAGCGGACTCCCAGGACGTTGGGGTGCTCCTCGAATTGCAGCCCTGTGTGCCGCAGCAGCTCGGCGGCCCGCGTGGCGGCGGCGGCGTTGGCGCGGTCTGGCGCGGGGCCGACGACCGAGGCCCCGTCGAGCTGCAGACTCACGGCGCCGGCCTCCAGGATCGCCATGTTCGTGGCAGTCATTCCCATCACGAGCCGCTGTGGGGCCACGTGGCGGAGCAGGGCCTCTTCGTTGATGCCGTTCTGGATCGAGATCACCACGGCATCGTCGAGGTAGGGGGCCGCGCCCGCAACCGCCTCGGCCGTGGCCTGCGACTTGACGCTGAAGAGCACGTAGTCGGAGCCGGCGATGTCGGCGACGTCCGAGGTCGTGGCGATGGCAACGTCTCGCGTGCCCCAAGGCCCCTCCAGCCGCACGGCGCCGCGCTCGCTGAGGACGCGGCCGTGCTCGCCACGGACGACGAGCAGCACGTCGATATCCGGGCGGTGATGGCGGATCAGTCCGCCCAGCATCGACCCGATGGCCCCGGCCCCCACAACGCTGACCTTCATGGCTCACTCGCGGGCAGGAGGGAAGCGCGGCCGAAACTAAGATTCGCCGCGGATGCGGTCCGCCAGCACGACGTTCACGGCGCCAACCTCCTTCGCGGCCTGCTGGCGAATCTCGTCGGGCAGTGGCTCGCCCCCGCCGCGGCGAAGCTGGCGGCCGGAGGGCACGGCCAGCAGGTCGAGGACCGTGGGACGGTCGCTCCGCCGGTCCGCCTTGAAGAAGAAGCCGTCGCAGATCACGACGTTGTCGCGGTACGGCGGGTAGCACATCAAGGCCTCGTGCACCTGCCGCATCTTGTGCCAGGGCACCGTGGGGAACATGTGGTGGACGATGTGGTTCTGCTCGCTGAACGGGAAGAAGATCTCCCGCTCGAGCCAATACCCCTCGTAGACCCGGCTGAGGGTAAAGTCGCCGTTGTCCGGGTAGTTGCCGTGGTGGGCGATCTCGCGGAGGAACAGCGTCGCCGGATAGAAGGTCAGCAACGGCACGATCCAGAAGAGCAGGTAGTGCACGATCCAGCCGAAGTAGAACAGCACGCCGAACAGCGTGCCGTAGTAGGCCAGTCGGAGGGCCCACAACGCCGACTTGCCGAGCGGGTCCTGGTTCTTGATCGGCTCGTGCTTCATCGTAAAGGCCACGTACTGGGCGCGGCCCTTGATGTAGGTATAAGCCTTGTGCGGCAGGACCTGCAGCAGCACGTACTCGAAGAAGAACCGCAGCTTCGAGATGGGAAAGTTCCGCTGATGGTGCTTGGCCAGCCGCAGCAGGTCGGGATCCTTCTCCGGGTCGTTCACGTAGCGGTGGTGTCCCCAGTGCCCGATCCGATAGTTGGAGATCACGCCGAAGAAGGGGAAGGCGACGAACAGGTTGGCCATCACGTCGTTGACCACCCGGTTCTTGAACAGCGAGTAATGGCTCGACTCGTGGACCAGGCAGGCCAGGCGGTTCTGCGTCCAGACCCCGATGACGACCACGCTGGCCAAGTAGATCGGGACGGCCCACCAGAGAGACCAACCCCGTGCTTCAATGGCCTGAACCGCCGCCAGGCACGCGCCGACGACGATCGCAAACACCAGATACTCGCGCAGCAGCACCGAGAGGTTCGTGTGGTTATCCGGAGCGCATAGACTCTTCACCTTGGCGAATACTTCGCGCCGGGTGAATTCGCTGGTGGCAACTGCCATTGGCCTGCTCCCTAACCTTGCCGTGACTGGCCCGCCGCTAAACGGCATCTCTCGTTCTGCTCCCAAGTTCTTGGGCAGCAAAATGTTTGACGGGGGCACGGCAACCGCGTTTCAGATGCCAGCATGATGAACCGGGCACGGCGCGGCTCGATACCTATACCTATTGGTCGGCAGGGCGTTGGAGTATACCCTAGCAGAGTACCCGTCCTCAATGGATTAAGGAGACTGCGCAAAGCGGATAAGCCTGTTCCGGCCGTCCAATTGCAGCGCAAGTCCCGATAATTAGGCATATTACGTTCGTGGCTCCGAGGGTCGATTCCGATCATGCCAAGCGCACCCTCCCGGCTCAAGGTCTTGATGACGGAGGGAACCAGCCTCTCGGCGCGCCAGACGCTCTACGCTCTAGGCGGGCGGCACACGATCGACGTGCTCGATCCCTCGCCGCTTTGCCAGTGCAGGTTTTCCCGCTTCGTGCGGCATTGGCACAAGGCTCCGAACTTCGCCCAGGAGCCGCGGGCATTCCTGGAGTTCCTGGCCGAGCGGATGAAGAGCGAACGCTACGACGTGCTGCTGCCCACCCATGAGCAGGTCTACTTGCTCAGCCGATTCCGCGACGAGCTGTCGCCGCACATCGGCTTGGCGTTGCCCGAGTTCGCAGCGCTGCGGCGATTGCAGGACAAGGCGGAGTTCACGCGCCTGCTGGCGGAGCTGAGGCTTCCCTTCCCGGAGACGGCTTTCGTCCGCACTCGGCAAGAGCTGTTGCAAGGCCGCCAATTCCCTTGTTACGTCAAGCTGGCCCACAGCACCGCAGGCTGCGGGGTCTTCCACGTGCGCGACGCCACCGAATTGGCCGCGGTCGCCGACCGCATGGCCGCCGCCGGCCTTCTGGATGGGGACCTGGAGTCGCTCGTGCAACAGCCCGCTAAGGGCGTGCAATCCACCGTGCAAGCCGTCTTTCAACACGGCCGCCTGGCGGGTGCGCACTGCTTCGAAGCCCGCGACGTCGGCGTCGGCGGCATGTCCACGGCCCGCGTGAGCGCTGCGCACCCGGTCGTGATTGCCCAAGTCAAGGAACTGGGCGCCCACCTTCGCTGGCACGGCGCGATGTTTCTCGATTACTTCTTCGACGCCGTCACGGGCCGGCCGGAATACATCGAGGCCAACCCGCGGATCGGCGAAACGGTCAATGCCCTGCTCTGCGGCGTGGACTTGTGCGATATGCTCGTCCGCATATCCCGGGGCGAGGTACTGGACGCATCCCCGCCCGTGCTGACCGCGAAACTTGGCGTGCGCACGCAGAGCTTCCTTATGATCCTGCTCAGCCGGGCCGTGGAGGGCGCGAATCGTTGCCGGCTGCTGGCAGAGATTTGGCGGAAGTGGCGCGGTCAGGGGCTCTATTCCGACAGCGAGGACGAGCTGACGCGGCCCCGCGAAGACCCCTGGAGCCTAGGTCCAGCATGGTGGATCGCCGCCCAACTCCTAGTGAATCCGCGACTGTCGCACCGCATCGTGGCCAAGTCGATTGCCAACTATTCGCTCCCGGCTTCGGCCACGCAGCAAATCCACGCGCTGCCGGAAGGGGCCTTTGAGAACTGTTTCGTCGGTAGTGGAAAGACCGAGCATGGCGTAATGCACACGAAATGAGGCCCATTGCGGCGTTCCACATAGCCCGCTCCTGTTACAATGGCATAGGTTTCGATGCTCCAGCATGCCGTCCGTAGACGCGGCGCTGCGGCATACGCTCGGACTGTGACCAAGACGTCGGGCACAGTCCCTTTCTTTGTCGCCTTCCGCATTCCCCCCAACTTCCGTGCGTTGGACTTTGAGGTTAAGCTCTAGGGGCTCCGCAAGGTTTACGCACCGGAGGCCGAAAGAACCCCTTGGGAGAGGCGAGAAACCGCGCGCCTGAGGATTCGGTGGAAGTCGCGTGGTTGGTTTATCGGGAACGACAAGCAATGGCGTTGTTTCGCTTTACGTTACGAGAAGTGTTGCAGCGCCCGATGCGGGCGTTTCTCACGCTGCTGAGCATCGTCATCGGCGTGGCGGCGATTGTGGCGGTCACCATCGCCAGCCAGACCACCAATAGCGCCCATCAGGCGGTGTTCGAGACGGTGACCGGCAAGGCCGCCTTGGAAGTGACTTCCGAGGACAGCCAGCCGTTCGACCAGGAGTTGGTCGAGCAGCTCGACGGCACGCCTGGCCTGGCCACCGCCGTGCCGTTGCTGGAAGGCAAAGCGGCCGTCTACGCCAAAGGCCGCGGCGAGCGCGGGATCGACGCCCAGGTGCTGGGTATCGACGCCGTACGCCACGACGCAGTGAACGATTACCAGATCACGTCCGGAACGAAGCTGGCGTCGGCCGAAGGGGCTGTGCTTTCGACCAGCCTGGCCGAGGGGTTGGCGGTACGGGTCGGTGACGAGGTGGAGATCGCCACCGCCGCTGAAACTCGCTGGTGGAACAAAAAGCCCGAGACGGTCGTGGGAACTTTCAAGCCCCACACCGCCACGGCCGTCAGCAACATGCCCGTGATCCTGCTGCCTCTGGAGCAAGCCCAGGAGCGGCTGCTGCAGGTGCGCTCGGGAGAGTCACGACGCCAGATCAACCGGATTCTCTTGGTGCTGACTGAGAACGCCAACGAGTCGGCCGTGAAGACGGCGGTCGCCGCCAAGCTCACGGCCGGCCTGAC
This sequence comes from Planctomycetia bacterium, assembly GCA_041497795.1. Classification (GTDB taxonomy): domain Bacteria; phylum Planctomycetota; class Planctomycetia; order Pirellulales; family S012-138; genus JBGQHD01. The sequence goes on along the minus strand of JBGQHD010000021.1, from coordinate 4,805 downwards.
CGTGCACCGCCCGCCGACGCGCAATCAAATGGCCGACGAGACGGGCCTGGGCGTCAAGCAAGCGACGAACATGGCGCTGGCCTTCTCGTTACTCGTGGCGGTGTTCGTGATCATGAACACGTTCATGATGAACGTCAGCGAACGCGCCAAGCAACTGGCCACGCTCCGCGCCTTGGGTGCCACGCGCTGGCAGATCGCCCGGCTGATCGGCCGCGAGGCGGTCGTGATCGGCCTGACCGGCGCCGCCGGAGGCGTGGCCTTGGGCATTCCGCTGGCCCGCTTGCTCATTCGCGGCACCGAGCGGCTCATGAACACCTCGATGCCCGAGATGCAGTTGACCTGGCAGCCGCTGGTCCTCGCCGCGCTGGTCGGAGTGGGGGTCGCCGCACTGGGGGCGCTCGCGCCGGTGATCCGCTCGTTCCGCATCTCCCCCCGCGAGGGCATTCAAGGCCTCTCCCCGGATCGGGCCCGCGGCGCCATCGCTTGGACCCTGCCAACGGCGCTGGTGCTGATCAGCGGCTCCATCGGGCTTTATCTGGTTTGCCTGAAGGGCTGGATGCCGATGATCTTCGGCTTGGTGTCCTCGCTCATGGCCTTGGTGGGCCTCGTGCTGCTGCTGCCGCAGATGCTGGGCGGCCTCACGCGGCTGGTGACGCGCGGCGTTCCCCAGGCCCAGCGGGTGGAAACGGTGCTCGCGCAGCGGCAACTGGTGCGCAATCTCGGACGCTCGACGCTCACCATCGGCGTGCTCTTTATCGCCGCCAGCACCGGCGTGGGGCTGGCCAACACCATCCTGGACAACGTCAACACGATCCAAGACTGGTACCACAGGACGGTGGTCGGCGACTTCTTCGTGAGCGTCTCGGACCTGGGCACCGACAGCGGACAGGTGGCCAGCCTGGCTGAGGAAGTGGGCGACGAAATCCGTGCCATCCCGGGCATCACCGCCGTCGATCCGTTGTCGTGGATCAACTTGACCGCCCACGAACAGGCCGTGACCGTCATCGTCCGCGACTATCCCAGCGACGACCATGTGAACTTCGACACCCACGACGCCGACACCGCCACGTTGCGGAAGCGCCTGCTGGCCGGCGACGTGGTGATCGGCTCCGTGTTTGCCCAGCGCGCCGGACTGGCGACCGGCGGCGAGCTCACGCTGAACACGCAGCAGGGAACGTTCTCGCTGCCGATTGCCGCCGTGACCAACGAGTACCGCTCCGGCGGGCTGGTGATCTACATGCACCGCCAAACCGCCCAGAGGGTGCTGGGAAATCGCGGCATCAACGAGTACATCGTCCGCACCGACCCCGACTCCCGCGACGACGTCAAGGCCGCGCTGTGGACGATCTGTGGCAAGCACAAGATCACCCTCAACTCGCTGACCGACATCACCAGCCGCATCGACGGCATGATCAACGGCGTGCTGGCCGGCCTGTGGGTGCTGCTGGTGCTGGGCTTCGTCGTGGCCTCCTTCGGGCTGGCCAACACGCTGACCATGAACGTCCTGGAGCAAACCCGCGAGCTGGCCATGCTCCGCGTCGTGGCCATGACGCGCCACCAGGTGCGGAAGTTGATCTTCGCGCAGGCCGTGCTGATGGGGGCCGTGTCGCTGCTGCCGGCGCTGGGGGCTGGCGTGGGCGTGGCCTACCTGATCAACCTGCTCACGCTGCCGGTGACGGGCCACACGATTCCCTTCGGCCTGCACCCGCTGATGATGGCCTCGGTCTTCGCCGCGGCCTACGTCATGATCGTCGCCGTGGCCTGGCTGCCGGCCGAGCGCGCGGCGCGGCTCTCGACTTCGGCCTGCTTGCATTACGAGTGAGCGCGAGCTACGCCAACACGCCACGGACGACCTGACCGTACACGTCGGTCAGGCGATAGTCGCGGCCCTGGAAGCGGTAGACGAGCTTCGTGTGGTCGAAACCCATGAGGTGCAGGATCGTGGCTTGCAAGTCGTGGACGTGGACTTTATCGCGGGCGACGGAGAAACCCAGTTCGTCCGACTCGCCGTGCATGGTGCCCCCTTTCACGCCGCCGCCGGCCAGCCACATGCTGTAGCAATCGGGGTAGTGGTCGCGCCCCAGCACGTTGCTGGCGGCCGTGCGGCCCTCGCGGAACGGGGTGCGGCCGAACTCGCCGCCGCAGATGATCAGCGTGTCCTCCAGCAGCCCACGGCCCTTGAGGTCGCGGATCAGCGCCGCCACCGGGCGGTCCATCGTGGCGCACTTGTTCGTGAGGCCGTCTTGCAAGCCCTCGCCAGGGTTCGTGCCGTGGAAGTCCCAGCCCCAGTCGAAGAGCTGCACGTACCGCACACCCTGCTCGACCAGCCGCCGGGCCAGCAGGCAGTTATTGGCGAAGCTGGCCGCGCCGGGCTGGGCGCCGTAGGCCTCGAGCGTCGTCTTCGACTCCTTGGTGATGTCCATCACCTCCGGCACCGAGGTCTGCATGCGGAACGCAAGCTCGTACTGGGCGATGCGGGTCAGCGTCTCCGGATGGCCCAGCTCCTGGGCTTGGAGTTCATTGAGATCGCGCAGCGCATCGAGGCTCTCCCGCCGCAAGTTGCGATCCATGCCGGCCGGATCGGAAGCATACAGCACGGGATCGCCCTTCGAGCGGCACTGCACGCCCTGGAACACCGATGGCAGAAACCCGCTGCCAAAACTGTTCTTGCCGCCGTTGGGCTGCACGCCGCTGGAGATGAGCACGACGAAACCGGGCAGGTCTTCGTTCTCGCTCCCCAGCCCGTAGGTCATCCACGCCCCCATCGACGGCCGGCCGGACCGGGCCGAGCCGGTGTAAAGCAGCAGCTCCGCCGGGGCGTGGTTGAATTGTTCGGTGAACATCGAGCGGATAACGCACATCTCGTCGGCCACGCCGTGCAGGTGCGGCACGGCGTCGGAGAGCCACACGCCCCCCCGGCCATGCTGGGCAAACTTCCGCGGCGTGCCCAGCAGCTTCGGCGTGCCGGAGGTGAAGGCGAACCGCTTGCCCTTGGTGAACTCCTCCGGGCAATTCTGCCCGCTGCGCTTCACCAGCTCCGGCTTGTAGTCGTACAGGTCCAAGTGCGGCGGCGAGCCGGTGAGGTGCAGGTAAATTACCTGGCGAGCCTTCGCTGCGAAGTGCGGCTGGTGCGGCTCGAGCGGATTGATGACCGACGCCATCGTGTCTTTGGCCATCGCCGGCTCTTTGCCCAAGAGCGACGAGAGGGCGATCGTGCCCAGGCCAAGCTGGCAATCCCTGAGGAAATGCCGGCGGGTTTGGAGGTGAACGTGTTCGAGCTGCGGGTGCATGGGCTTCTCCGCCGGAATGAGCCAGTCTGGCAGCGGTGGCAATCTGGCGTGGTGGGCGTGGTATGCTAGTATGACGGCCCAGGGACTGGATGACAACTAATGTGGAAGCCCGGCTCGATGAAGACCATCGAAGTGGACAGCGCGGCCCTCGCTCGCCTCAAGGCAGCTCGTCAAGATGACGAGAGCTGGTCGGACGTCATTAAGCGTTACGTGAAACCCAAGGCCTCTGTGGACGACGTGTTGGCTGCCCTGCGCGAGACGGCTCGTTCGCTATCCCCCCAAACGCTCGAGGCCTTGGATGAAACGGTTACGCGTCGGCGCGCCCGGCAGCGCCGGCGAAGGACTTGAGCGATGGCGCTCTTGGATACTACGGTGCTCGTGGATTTCATGAAAGAGACGAAGAAGGGGAGCAGCGGACGAGCCACGACGAAGTTGGACGAGTTGGCCCGACAAGGTGAGCCACTGCGGATCGCCATCTTCACCGTCGGGGAACTCTTCGTCGGCGTCAGCAAGGGTACGCAACCCAAGCGAGAGCGACGCGCGGTCGAGACCTGCCTGTCGCGGTTTGAAATCCTCCCCTTCGAGCGCTCGACGGCCGAAATCTTCGGCGCCATCGTGGGAGCGCTAGAGAAACTGGGCCTGGCGATCTCCGATATGGACGCCTTGATTGCCAGTGTCGCGTTGGAACACGCCGAACGACTCGTCACACGGAACACGAAGCACTTTACCCGCATCCCGGGGCTTGCGGTTGATGGTTATTAGCAATGCCTCGTGCCTCTCTGATCGACTCGCCAGCTTTGGAGGAGGGACCTATGGCCGAGCAACGGACCGTTGATGAGCGGCTGACGGCGGTCGAGAAGGAACTGGCCGAGCTCAAGAAGCGAGTGGCGCATCAGGAGAAGAACGGCTCCTGGATCGAGTGCATCGCGGGCACGTTCAAGGATGACCCGGAATTCGACGAGATTCTCCGCCTCGGACGAGAGTTTCGGCGATCGGTCCAATAACCGCTCGGATCGCAGCATGTTCTTGCTCGATACCGACCATGTCGTGATCGCGCAACTTTCGAGGCCGCTACCAAGTCCCGCTCGTGGACATGAGCAGCGCCACTTCGCCCGGCGCTTGGGCGAGCCATTGACATCCGTCGGAGCCGCGGATCATCGTCTCGATCAGCCCATTTGTATTGTCCCACGTTCCCGCCGTGAAACCACAGTCGAAGTCAGCCGGCGGGGACTTGCACACGACCCCCTGGTCCCAAGACCTCACGCATAGCCACAGCCGGCAGCGATCGACGGAGGCGACACGCGGCAGATCGTGAACGGCGACCTGATCAAGCTCCCCGGAAGCAAGTCGGCCAACCGCGACGTGCAATTGCTTCGCTTCCACTGGCGAGAAGTCGTACAGTCGAATCAACGGGCAGTCCACCGAGCCGCTGGGCAGATAATCCAACTTCATACGCCACCCTACGCATTTCGCTACCGCTTCATCAACACCTCATCCAAATTCAGCAGCACGTTT
>JBGQHD010000020.1:0-15242 GCA_041497795.1 Planctomycetia bacterium | reverse complement strand
GTGCTCGAGCAGGAAGACGTTGACTGGCTCAAGAAGATCGCCGCCGCCGGCCATCCAGTCGGCAACCACACCTACGACCACATCAACGTCAAGGCGGCCAAGCCGGAGGAGATTCAGTTCCGCTTCCGCCGCGCCCCGTGGCTGATCCGCGGCCAGACGGTCGAGCAGGTGATCCGCGAGAACATCCGCCTGACCACGATCGCGCTCAAGGAGCGCGCCGGCATCGACGCCCGCGGCTTCCGCACGCCCGGCGGCTTCAACAACGGCCTGACCGACCGGGCCGACGTGCAGAAGCTGCTCTTGGACCAGGGCTTCACCTGGGTCAGCAGCCAATACCCGTCGCACCCGCTAGGCAAGCCGGGCGAGGCGCCCACGGCCGATGTCTTCGAGGGCATCGTCAAGGCGCAAGCCGAGGCGCAGCCGTTCGTCTATAAGAGCGGCCTGGTCGAAGTGCCGATGAGCCCGATCAGCGACATCACCGCCTTCCGCGGCGGCCGCTGGAAGCTGGACGATTTCCTCAAGGCGATCCGCCTCGGCGTCGAGTGGGCGATCGAGAAGCGGGCCGTGTTCGATTTCCTCAGCCACCCGTCGTGCCTGTTGGCCACCGACCCGAAGTTCCGGGCGATCGACCTGATCTGCGAGCTGGTCGAAGCGGCCAAGGACCGGGCGGCGATCGTGGACCTCGACGCAATTGCCAAGCGGGCCGCCGCGAAGTCGTAGCCGCCGACCGGCAACCAGCGCCTCCAGCACCCCGGCTGCTCTGAAGCAGCCGGGGTGCTTGACCAGAGGTGCTTGACCAAGTGGGGTAGCCCCTGCTGTCGCGCCTCATTAGAGTGGAAATGAAGGGCTCGGCCGGACGGCGCAGGTGCGCGGCCGGGCCGCAACTCGCCCCTTCGATCGCATCCGCTCGAGGACTCCGCCGTGGACCTGGCACTCAAAGACGACGTGGTGGCCATCGTCGGCGCGGCCGGCGGCATCGGGAAGGCGATCGCCGAGGCGTTCGCCGTGGCCGGGGCGCAATTGGCCCTGATCGACCGCGAGCCGAAGGTCAACCTGCTGGCCGACACGCTGGAAGTCGAGTACGGCGTCAAGGCCCTGGCGGTGGTCGGGGACGTGGCCGAGTGCGCCGAGATGGAGCGCGGGGCCTACCAGGTGCTATCGCGCTGGGAGCGCTGCGACCACGTGGTGTACGCCGCGGGCGTCGGCTCGGGCCGCTACGGCTTTCCCTTCTGGAAGCTGCACCCGGACGATTGGCCGCGCGTGATCCAGGTGAACCTGCTGGGGGCGGTGAACACGGCCCACGCCTTCGCCCCGACGATGGCCGAGGCGGGCCGGGGGACGATGCTCTTCATCTCGTCGGTGGCCGGGCAGATCGGCTCGCAGACCGACCCGCCGTACAGCGCGTCGAAGGCGGCCCTCATCAACTTCGCCCAGTGCGCGGCCAAGGACCTGGCCCCCTACGGCGTGCGGGTCAATACGATCTGCCCCGGCATGATCCGCTCGGACCTCAACCGCTCGGTGTGGGAAGCCTGGGCCGCCCAGCAGAACGAGGAAGACCGCACCCCCTACGAAGAGTGGGCCCAGGCCAAGATCAAGCGCCTGGTGCCGCTGGGCCGCTGGCAAGACCCGGAAGACGTGGCGTCGATGGCCGTCTTCCTGGCCTCGCCGCAAGGGAAGAACATCACCGGCCAGACGATCAACGTCGATGGCGGGTTTGTGATGCACTGGTGACGTAGTGAGTGGTGAGGGGTTAGTGGGGTGCGGCGCCACGGTCATTCTTCGCTTCGCTCAGAATGACCGTGGCATTCACCACTCACCACCACCACTCTAATAATCCTCATCGCTCAGCAACTTGCCGTCGGCCCGGTGGCCGAGCTGCGCGAAGACGCCGGGGTTGATGTTGATGGCCAGGGGCACCACGCGGCCGTCTCCGAAGGCGAACAGCGCCCTCTCGGGGTGCCACGAGCTGAAGCTACCCACGTAGTTCGGCGGATCGTCCGGGGGAGGCAGCCGCCCGGCAACGGGAGGCAGCCGCCCGCCAATTCCCATCGCGCCGCCCGCCCCGGGGGTGTTGATCGGGCTGCCCGTGTTGCGGAGCGTGGCTCGCGTGCCGGACATCCAGCCCAGGTCGGTCCGCCCGCTGATCTCGATGACTTTCTCGCCCAGGAAGATTGTCTGCGACAGCCCGTCGCGGACGTCCTTGAAGGAGACGCGGCTGTTGTGGAAGAAGACGCCGTTGTCGGTGGCGGAGATAGGCGACTCGGCGTCGTGGTGGCATGCGGCAAAGCACGTGACGCCGATTCTAGGCCCCAGCGCGGCCGCCAGCGGCGTCGGCGTGACCGTGGAACTGCTCATTTGCGTCGGACAGATCAGCACGCGCAATCCGATGGATCGCACCGGCGCGTTGAGCGGCGCGTAGACGCTGGCATTGCGATTGACCGCCGCGTAGGCGTTCGGCTGGTCCAGATAGGGCAAGATCTCGATCAGCCACGAATGGTGCAGCCCGGTCGGCGTGCTCGAAATCGGGCCGGGGGCCGGATCGCGCACGCCCGGCGGCAAGACGCCGTGCGCCGCCTCGTGGCTGTGCACCGCCAGGATCACTTGCGCGAGGCGGCCGGCGCACTGCGTGCGGCGGGCCGCTTCGCGAGCCGCCTGCACGGCCGGCAGCAAGAGGGCGATCAGCACGCCGATGATGGCAATCACCACCAGCAGCTCGACCAGCGTGAAGGCCGCGGGGACTCGCCTGGGATGGAATGTCGGTTGCTTGGCTCTCATAATTCACCGAGCACGGGAAAGGGAGACTGTGATTTGTTTCTCGTACACAACGCGCCGCGGCAGGTCGCGCGGGTAGGCGGCCCGCACGCGCACCATGCGCTCGTTCGCGCGATCGTCGCTGCGTTGGTCCGCCGCGGCCGTCGCGGATTGAACGTCGATCTCGACGCTGGCGGGCTGGCTGGCGCCCTGGCCGCTGGGGGGCAGCTCCTCGGCCGAAACCTGCCACGTCTCGCCGCGATAGTCCGCCTCGGCCGCCAGGCGCGCCGCTGCCCGCTCGATGCCGGCTTCGGCCAGCCACCGCGCCTGGTGGCGGTGGGCCTGCTCCGCTGACAAGCGACGACGGGCGACGGCCGCTTGCACCAGCAGGACCTGGAGCACGCCCAGGATCACCAGGCACACCAGGGCCATCACCAGGATCGCCCCGCGGCGGGGCGCGGAATGCCGGCGTGGTCGTCGGTTCATGTTCCCTCCTTGGCCGTGGGCTGAACGAACCGCAGGTCGCGACCGCGCACCGCTTGAACTTTCAGCCGAGGCACGTCCCGTCCACGGGGCGTGTCGTCGGCTGCGCCCGGGCCGCTTTCACGAACGGTGAGTGAGAGAACTTGATGGGCGGCGGCGGACGGTTCCAGCTCGATCTCCACGCGCGCCGTGTCGGAAAGGTGAAACTGCTCCCGCTCTTTGGCGACCTGAGAATGATCGTCGGCCGGCAGAACGCTGCGGGCGACGAATCCGTCGGCCGCCGCGTATTCGACGACCGCGCCGCCCACTTGCAGCCGCAAGAGCACCGCTTGCCTGGGCCGGCCGGGCGGCCGCGACGGCGGAAGCTCCTCGCCGGCCGCCGGCGCCCGGCGGACGTGTAAGACCTTCTCCGCCGACCGCACGTCCCGCTGGAACTGGTGGGCCAGGCGGTCCAAGCCGATGGCCGTGACGACGCGGCTTCGCGACGCCCGCTCACTGGCGTACATCAGCACGATCAGCCGCGTGGCCATCACCATCAGCAGGCTGAAGAACGTGATGACGACCATCAGCTCGGTCAGCGTATATCCGGGGCGAGATGGTAAAGGCTTCGGGCTTCGGACTTCAGACTTCGGCAGGAAGAGCCGCGTCCGATCTCGCTTCAGGCAGAAGCGACGATCGGCCAAGAAAGAACGATTCCCGCCCGTTGCAGAAGCCCGAAGTCCGAAGCCCGAAGCCTGGTTCATGGTTTGCCTCCTTCGCCAGGGCGCGGCGGCGCGTAGAGGACCGTCGTCAACCGCACCGCCCGCCTCGGCTGCGAGGCGCCAGCTTCCCAAGCGACCTCGACGGTGATCCGCTTGGCGCGCAGCGGCTCCTCGACCGGCGTAACAGTGACGGTGAGCTGCCCGGCGGAAATCGCCGCCGCTGAGACGTCGGACAGCCGGCACTCGCCGGCGCGGCGCGGCGTGATAGCGTCGTAGGCTTCGGCCGTGAGCAGCTCCAGACAGTTGGATGCCTCCAGCCAGGCCAGACGCTCTTCGTCGGCGGAGCGCGCGGCGGCCCGAGACCACGGGGCGATCTGCGCCGTCATCACCGCCGCCGCGCCCAGCATGACGGCCGCCGCCATCATCTCCAGCAGCGTGAAGCCGAGCCGGTCACGTGGGCGAGTCTCTCCGAGACTAGCACCGGCGTCTCGGAGAGACGCGGCCACGTGGCGCGAGCCGCGTGCACCGCTTCGATTTCGCGTTCGATTCACGTATTGATTCCCCCGGTTTCTACGTGCGTCGGGCCAGCTCTTCGATCATCTCCACCAGCGGCAGGAAGCAGGCGGCAACCACGCCGAACGCCACCAGGCCCAGACAGACGATGGTCAGCGGCCCGGTGATTTGCCGCAGCATTTGCCGGCGATACAAATGGCGGCGCTCGGCGCTGCCGGCCAGCTCGCGCATCGCCCAGGTCAGGTTTTGGGCATCCACGGCCGCCTTCAGCACGGCGGCTTCGGCGGCCCCCACCAGGCGGCAACTCCGCAAGCCATCCAGCCAGTTCGCGCCGGCGGCCAGCCGCTTGAGCAACCCGCGGGCGCGGCGGCGCACCCTCCAGCGCGGGTGCAAGTCGGCGACGGCGCGCAGCCCGCCTTCGATCGGCAGGCCCTTGGCCGTGCAGAACGCCAAGGTCCGCAGCACCAGGGCCGCATCCAACCGCGGGCCGAGGGACGACGCGCCACGGAGGATCCTCACGGCGTACACCAGGGCGAGCAAGACGACGGCCCCCAGCAGCCAGCTCAAGATCTTTTCGATCCTCATGGCGTCGAGCCCGCGGATCGTCGCCGCCATGCCGGCGTTGTAGTCAAAATCGGCCAGAAGCCTCTGGAAGGCCGGGATGATCTTGATCGACAGGAAAAGTGTCACCCCGCCCAGCCCGGCCAGAATCCAGAGCGCGCCCAGGCCGCGCAGCTCCACGGTATGCCGCAGCGGCTCGATGGCAGCTTGAGCGGCCGCCGATTCTTGCAGGGCCTGGCTGAGCTGGCCCGTCTCGCTGCCCACCCGCGCCGCGATGCGGTGCTCGGCCGGCAGCAGACGGGGTTCTTCGCCGAGCGCCTGGTCGAGCGATTCCCCTTGGGCCAGCCGCGCGGCCAGGCGCCGCACGCGGCGGCCGTATCTGACCGGGCAATCGCGGCTGAAGGCCTCCAGCGCCGGCACGAGCGGGGCGTTGGCTTTGGCCGCGGCGGCCAGCACGATCACGAGCGCCCGCTGGTTGAGCCGGCGACGCCGCGCGGCGATCAACCCCAGGACGAACAGCGCCGCGACGCTCCAAATCAGCCAGCCGTAGAACAGGAAGACGGCCAGCAGCGAGAGGACGCTCAGCACGACGAGCGCCGCGCCCTCGCGGCGCATGCGGTGGCTGCCCCGCAGGTTGCCGGCCGTCCAGAGCACGAAGCCCAGCAGGATGCCGTCGATCGACAGGGCCAGCCAGCCCAGCAGCGTGACGATGGCCATGCAGACGCCGATCACGGCGGTCATGATGAACATCGTCCGCAGCTCGAACTGGAAAGGCTCTCTCTCGTCGAGCAGCGGCGGTTGGGATGCGCTAGTCAAGGGGCACCTTCAGGCCTCGAACGACCCTTCCGAACGTCCAACGTCCAACGTCGAACATGCATCGAACGGTTCGATGTTCGACGTTCCACAGCGAGTCCAACCCTCACGTCTGACTCCTGAACCCTGAACCCTGAACCCTGATTCCGTCATCCGGTCAACATCTGAATCACCGTCACCAGCGGCAGGTACATGGCGATGACCAAAAAGCCGATGCCGGCCAGGATCACCAGGAACATCAACGGCGGCAGCACGGCACCGACGAACTGCGCCTGGGCCTCACTGCGGGCCATGAACATCTCGGCGGCCGAGCGGAGCACCGCGGGCAACGTGCCGTGCCGCGTGCCCCATTCCACGAGTGGTGCCAACGTCACCGGTAGCCGACCGCCCCCCTGGAAGCAGTCCGACAACGAATGCCCCGCGGCCGTCAGGCCGCCCATCCGCTGGCAGGCGTCGGCCAGGTCGCGGTCGTACAGACCCTGGCCGGTCAGCTTCAGCGCCTTGGGCAGCGGCACGCGCTCCTCGAGCAGTACGGCCAATAGCCCGGCGAAGCCGGCCAAGGAACCGTTTCGCCAAATCGGCCCCACCAGCGGCAGATTGGCCGCCAGGCGGTGTCGCACGCGCGGCGTGGAGCAGCGCAGGCAAAGCCAAATCACCACCACGCACCCGCCGAGCGTGACCCCGCCCAGGACGTCCAAGCCAGGCATGGCCAAAAGCAGTTGCGTGGCCATCGGATACTCCGGTCCGCTCTTAGCCGAGTAGAAACTGCCGTACGTGTCGCTGGTCGTCTTCAGGATGTCGGCCAGCGGCGCGACGACGAACGCCTTGACGAGGACAAACACCCCCAGCAGCAGCCCGAGCAGCACGGCCGGATAAGCCAGGCTGCGCCACACGCCGCGCCGCAGCTCGTGCACGCGGCTTTGCACGCGAATGAACTGGCTGAGCACGTCGCCCAAGCGACCGGTGGCCACGCCCGCGGCGGCGAGCCCGCATAGATGCTCCGGCACTCGGCCGCCGAGATCCTCGAGCGCTTCATCGAGCAACATGCCGGATTGCAAGCGGTGGCCCAGGTCCTGATACGCGCGGCGCAATGACTTCGAGGGAACGTCATCCGCCAGGACGAGCAGCCCCTCGGCCAGCGGCACGCCGCAGCCGGTCAGTTGCGACAGACCCTCAGCCAGCTCGCCGGCCTCGGCGGACGAGAGAGGCGACGGTCGTGAGTCGGAGGGGTTATCTAGCACTCAGTCACTTATCGTACTCGGACTCGGCAACGGCCAAGGGTCAGCATTGAACATCGAACGTCCAACATCGAACATCGAGCTGTTCGATGTTCAGTGTTCGATGTTGGACGTTCGATGTTGGACGTTCGATGTTCGAAGGGATCCTCCTACGGTATCCACCGCCAGATCATCTGCACCCACGGCACGAACAACGTCAGCGCGTAGAGGATGGCGACCCCGCCGCCGATGACCAGCGTCAGCACCACCGGCAGCCAAAGCCGCGCGGCGTCGGCCAGGTCATCCGCTTGGCGGCGATAGCCGTCGGCCATGCGGCGCAGCGTGGTTAGCCGCGCCTCGGGCGAGAACGCGCCGCGCAGCAGCCAGGCCACGCGGCCGGGCAGACCTGCGGCTTCGACGGCCGCTCGCTCCGGCGGCAAGCCGCGGCGCAAATGCTCGACGAGACGCTCGCCCGCCGCGACGTGGGACGGTTTGCCAATCCGTCCTACGGCCTGGGCGGCGAGCGTCACCGCCTCGGGCAGCGGCAGGCCGCGCTCCAGCAGGATCGCCAGCACGTCGGTGGCCAAGGCGTCGGAAGCCAATCGCAGCAGGCGCCCCACCCAGGGCATCCAGCTCAGCAATCGCACCGTGGCGCCGGGCTGGAGCAGCCCGCCGCGGCTGATGCGTCGCGAGCAAAACGCCATGACCGCCAGCAGCGCGGCCGGAAAAGCGACGCCCCAATAGGGGAGCGATTCGGGCAGCTTCCTGAGGATCACCGCGACCAGCGGCGGCTCGGGGGACGTGCCCTGCTGGATTCCCTCGTGGAGTGCATCGGCCAACGGCGGCGCGACGACGATCACGAACAGCATCAGCAGCCCGTAGGCCAAGAGCACGAGGAAGATCGGATAAGCCAGCGCCAGCCGAATGGTGCGGCGCAGCTCGGCCAGCCGGCGGGCGAGGCCGACGAGCCCTTCGACGGCCGGGGCGAGCTGGCCGGACCGCACTCCCGCCTCGACCACCGCGCGGAACACCGGCGGAAAGGCATCGCCTTGCGCCGCCAGCGCGGCAGTCAGCGATTCTCCGCGTTCAAGGTCCTTCGCCAGCGCCTGCATCAGTTCGCCGGGCCGGCCCCCCAGGTCGCGCCCCAGGTGCACCAGCCCCCGATCGAGCGGCACCCGCGCGCGGACCAGCGCGGCGATCTCTTCCAAGACCGCGGTGAGCTGGGCGGCAGTGGCGGGGGTGGTGGCCATGAGGGTTCAGGGTTCAGGAGACAGGGTTCAGCGTTCAAGAACGCGGAAGCGGCTGACTGACATCCCTACTACACTCGTGCTCCGGGTGTACCGAGCACGAGCACGAGAACGAACGGAAAGAACGCGTCTCGGCGAATAACGCTCATCCCTGAACCCTTACCCCTGTCTCCTGAACCCTGAACCCTACGTCCTCCTCGGCAGCCCCAGCACGCGGACCACCTCGGCCGGACTGGTAAGGCCCTGTTCGACGGCCTGGCATGCCCGGCGCTCGAGCGTGACCATGCCGCAGGCCACCGCCCTGTGTTCCAGTTGCGCGGCGTCGAGCCGGGCCAGCACGGCCGGGGCCAGGTCCGTCTGTTGGAGCGTTAGCATTTCGGCGATCGGCACTCGGCCGCGGTAGCCGGTGCCGTGGCACTTGGGGCAGCCGGTGGCGACGTGCATCGCGCTGACGTTCAAGCCCAGCGCCTGCCCTTGGCTGTCGGTCGGCTGCTTGCAGTCGCACAGGCGGCGGACGAGCCGCTGCGAGACGATGGCCAGGATGCCGCTGAGGATGATGTACGGCTCGATGCCCATGTCGAACAGCCGCCCCAGGGCCGCGGCCGCGCTGCCGGCATGAAAGGTCGAGAGGACGCAGTGCCCGGTCAGCGAGGCCTGCATCACCACTTCGGCGGTCTCGCGGTCGCGGATTTCGCCGACGAGGATCACCTCCGGGTCTTGCCGCAGCAGGAACCGCAGCCCGCTCGCCAGGTCGAAGCCGGCGGCGGCATTCGCCTGTGACTGGGCCACGCCGGGGATGGCCAGCTCGATAGGGTCTTCGAGCGACACCATCGAGCGCGGGCCCCCTTGGGCCGCGATCTCGCGGAGGCAGGTGTAGGCCGTTGTCGTCTTCCCGCAGCCGGCCGGGCCGGTGACGAGGACGGCGCCGGACGTATGAGCCAGCAACAGTTCCAGTCCCGCTCGTATTTCTTCCGGCAGGCCCAGGTCGGCCAGCCGCTGGAACTGCTGTGCGCCGCCGCCGGGGGCGCCGCCGAACAGGCGGATGACCGCGCGCTCGCCGTGCAGCGTGGGGAAGGTGCTGAGCCGCATCTCGGGGCCGCGCTCTTCCCCGGGTCCTTGGGCGCCGCGCAAGCGGCCCTCCTGAGGCACGTCGAGCCGATAGGTCAACAGGTCGGCCAGCACCTTGAGCCGCGCAATCACATTGGGGGCCACCGCCGAGGGCAACGTGCCGGCCGGCTGCAGCACGCCGTCGAGCCGCCACCGCACCTCCAGGCCGCCGGCCGTCGGTTGCACGTGGACGTCGCTGGCACCCAGCTCGCGGGCCACGGCGAGCAGGCAATCGACAATCGGCACGGCGTCGCCCGGCTCGCTGCGCGCGCGGGAGGCCCAGCCTTGCCAGCGCTCCAATGCGGAAGAGATCACGGCAGAGATCGATGGGTGTTGAGCGATTGCCTCGCCGTCCGAGAGAGACTCGCTCGGCACGGCGCTGCGCGAGACAACTTTCATTGTCAGCCGCGGCCTGGCGCTGGTCAATGCGCCCGTCGCGCCCGTCGCAAGCCTTGCCCAAGGAGGCGTTCGATGTTGGACGTTGGACGTTCGATGTTGGACGTTCAATTCCCGGCTACAGTCAGACGCCGGGGTTGACGCCTTGTACCTCTTCGCCTACCGTCCCGCCGCTATGTTCCAGCGACTCTACCTTCTCGCGTTGCCCGCGGCGGCGGCATTGGCCGTGATCGCGGCGCTGGCGCTGGCGGAGCCTGCGACGGTCGCGCCGTCGGAGGGGGTGCTGCTGCTGCGCACGGGCCGCGTGCTGGCCGGCAAGATTCGCCGCGAGGGGGATCGGTACTTCGTCATCTTGCCGCTGGGCGAAATCCGCGTCCGCGCCGACGAAGTCGAGCACGTCTCCGCCACGCTGGCGGACGGCTACGAATACAAGCGAGCGACGATTTTGCCCGGCAGCGCCGGTCCTCATCTCGACCTAGTGGCCTGGTGCATTGCCAACGAGCTGTGGGCCGAGGCGCAGCGGGAGCTGGACGAGGCGCGCCGTTTGGAGCCGCGGCACCCCAAGATACCGCTGATCGAGCGGCGCCTGGCCACCGACCGGCAGAACGCGCTGGAGCCCCGGCCCGCCAGCACGCCCAAGGTGGCGGAGCCTGACGCCTCGCCGGCCGAAGACGACGACGACGCGCCGCCCGCCGTCTCGAAAGCAGCTCTGGAGAGCTTCACGACCACGGTGCAGCCGATCCTGCAGAACCACTGCTCGGCGGCGGCTTGCCACGGGCCGTCGGCCCCTTCCAGCTTTCGGCTCGTGCGGCTGCCCTACGGCCGGCCGACGAACCAGCGGACCACGCAGCAAAACCTGCGGGCCGTGCTGCGGTTGGTGGATCGGGAGCACCCGTCCCAGAGTCCGCTGCTCATGATGCCGATCAAGCCGCACGGCAAGGCGAAGGACGCCGTCTTCAAGGCCCGCGACAACGCCCGCTATCGCCACCTCGTGGCCTGGGTGAATCAGGTCACCGGCGGAACGGCGGGCGTGTCCGAGGGTGCCGGGCCGGAGAAGCAGCCGCCGCTGTTGCAGGCGAAGGCCCAGGGCGATGTGTCCGCGAGCGGGCCGCAGAAAGGTCCAAAAGCGGTCAAGCCTGCCGGGTTTCAGATGCCGAACCAACCCCCGACGCCCGGCGAGCGCAGCAGTGAAGGGACGGGCGGACGCTCACTTCCGCAGGGCGCAAACCCCCAGGGATTCGTGCCTCGGGACGCATTCGATCCGGAGATCTTCAATCGCCGGCACTTCCCCGGCCGAGTTCGGCCGTGAAGTAGGTGCCGCTTGCCGAGCGGCACCGGGGCATCCTGCGGGTCGCCGAGCGGTTTGTCCCGCTCGGCAGGCGGGACCTACTCGCGGACGTATAGCCCGTCGGCTTCGATCACCAGGTTGTCGTCGTTGAGCTTGGCTCGTCCGCGGACGACGACGGTCTGGCCCTCTTTCAGGCGAAACAGCGTGCGGGCGTCAATCGGCACGACCTTGCCGTCCGCGACGAACTCGACGAGGGCCGTGGCCTGCAACTTCTTCCGCTCTCGGGCCCTCTTGCAATGCGGGCAGTCGGCGTCGGTGCAGTTCTCGGTGTCGTGATCGGCGGCGACGGCCGGGTCGATCATCACAAATCCCGCCCGCCCCTTGCTCCAGGGGTTCTCGACGCCGCCGATTTTCCCCAGGACGAGGATCTGGTCGCTTTCGTTGCTCGCTTCGACGCGCTCGCGCACGTCTTGCACCAGGACCACTTTCTCGTTGTCGGGTTCCGTGTCGAGCAGGAACTTCACCCGCTGTTCCACCACGCGGGGGTCGTCGGCGCTCAACGAGCCGCCGCACCCGGCGAGTGGGGCGAGGGCCACAGGCAGCAGCAGCAGCGGCGAAATCAGAATGCGGCGGAACATAGGGCGTTCTCCCGAAGGGGTGCTAGTCGGACCGCCAGGGAAATGATCGGATCGAAGACGGCTGATCCTTAGCCCGCTATCGTACTCTCTCTACGCCGGCCAGGCCAAGGCGGTTCGGCGCTTTGACAGGTGCGAGCGTCCAGGCCTACTCGACGCTCGCACCTCTTGTCACCTTGTCACTCTTGATTCGCCGGCCGTTTGCCGGTAATGGTGCCGTGTCGCGCGGGCGACCACCTTTTCCTTGAGTTCTTCGCAGGCCGGACTGTCGATCCGTCCAGCGGCGTTGCCGCCAGCGGCGGCGGTGCGCGCGGCGCGACTGGCACATCCGGAGCAGACTGCCCGAACCGATCATGTTCCGCGGCCGTCACGGCCGAAGATAGTGTACGGCGCGAAAGCCCGGCTGTTCAGTGTCGCCCTCACGCTCCGCGTGAGGTCCGTCACGCGGAGCGTGACGGCTACTTTAGGAAGCCGCGCTTTTGTCCCGCTCCCTTCGTCCCGCGGTTCCGCGAATCAATTCCGAGCCGAGACTGTTCACGCAAGGAGAATCCCCATGCCACGTGGCCGTCGGCATGTCGCCGCGTCGTTGTTGGTGCTCTTTGGCCTCGCCCTGCCGCTGCGGGCCGCGAACCCCAGCGCGGAGCAAGCCCTGAAGCTGCGTCCGGTGCAGGCCGACGTCGAGTACGACGTGCCCACCGGCGAATCGATCAAGGGCTGCACCATCAGCGGCGGCAAGGTGAACGGCGCCTCGGGCTGGATCGTGCGCGACGCGACCGGCCACCTGCTGCGGAGTTTCGTCGATAGCAACGGCGACAACGTCGTCGATCTGTGGTGCTACTACCGCAACGGCGTGGAGGTCTACCGCGACATCGACTCGAACTTCAACGGCAAGGCCGACCAGTACCGCTGGCTGCACACCGCCGGCATGCGCTGGGGGCTCGATAAGGACGAGAACGGCACGATCGACGAGTGGAAGATGATCTCGCCCGAGGAAGTCACCGCCGAGGTGGTCAAGGCCGTGGCTCAGGGCGACGCCCACCGCTTCGGCTTGGTGCTGTTGGATAGCGAGGATCTCAAGGCGCTCGGGCTGGGCGAGGAGAAGCACAAGGAAGTGGCCTCCCGCCTGGCCGCGGCCACGGAGGGCTTCGAGCGCCTCAAGCGCGGCTGGCCCGGCAAGCCGGAGAACACCAAGTGGCTGCACTTCGGCGCGATGCAGCCCGGCGTGGTGCCGGCCGACAAGGGGTCGCTGGAGAGGGACCTGACCGTTTACGAGAACGTCGTGGCCCTGATCGAGGCCGACGGCAAGCCGTCGCAGCTCTGGATCGGCACGCTGGTGCAGGTGGGGAATACCTGGCGCGTGATCGAGGCGCCGCGGATCGTCTCCGAGGCCGACGCGGCGGTGGCCGAAGGCGGCATCTTCTTCCGCGCTCCGGCGCCGCAGCAACCGGCAGCCGCGCAGCCGCAAGGAGGCGCCGCCGATGAGAAGCTGCAGAAGCTGCTGGCGGAGCTGGAGGAGCTCGACCGCCAGGTCGCCCAGGCCAAGGCCGAGGACAAGCCGAAGCTGCACCAGCAACGCGTCGAGATGCTCGAGCAGCTCGCCGAAGCGGCCGCCACGCCGCAGGACAGGAACCAATGGCTGCGGCAGTTGGCCGACACGGTCAGCGCCGCCACGCAAGCCGGCAACTTCCCGGACGGCCCGGCCAAGCTGAAAGCCTGGGCCGATAAGGAAACCGCCGCAGGGGGGGCTGACTCGCTCGCTGCGTACTTCAAATACCGCTACTTGACGGCCGAATACACGATCAGCCTGCAAGCCGAGAAGCCGGACTTCGCCAAGCTGCAGGAGCAATGGCACAAGAACCTGCAACAGTTCGTCACCGATTACCCTAACAGCTCCGACACGGCCGAGGCGCTGCTGCAACTGGCCATCGCCCAGGACGGCGACGAAGAAAAGGCCATGACTTGGTATAAGCAGATTGTGGACAATTTCGGCAACTCGCCGGCCGCCGGCAAGGCCCGCGGGGCGCTCACGCGGCTCAAATCGGTCGGACAGACGATCCAGCTTTCCGGCAAGACCACGACGGGCGCCGCGCTCGATCTGGCCCAGTACCGCGGCAAGGTCGTGCTGATCCACTACTGGTCCACCTGGTGCGAGCCTTGCGTCGCCGACATGGCTAAGATCAAGGAGCTGTTCGCCCAGCACGGCCGGGCCGGCTTCGCGCCGATCGGCGTGAACCTGGACGCCGACAAGAAAGCCCTGGACAATTACCTGGCCGAGAACCGCTTGCCCTGGCCGCAGCTCTACGAGCCCGGCAGCCTCGACGGCCGCCTGGCCAACGAGCTGGGCATCCTCACGCTGCCCACGATGATCCTCGTGGACCGCAAAGGCAAAGTTGTGAACCGCAACCTGAATATCAACGAGCTGGAAGCGGAGCTGAAGAAGTACCTGCAGCAGCAGTAGAACGGAATTCATTCCGTTCGCTGTGCCGACTCATGGGCTGACTTGTGACAAGATGAACGGAATGAATTCCGTTCTACGCTCATCCGGACGAATGGCGTGCGCCGCCGTGCCGCGTCATTCGTCTTTTCATCTGGCGTACTGCCGATGCCGTCCGGCGAAGAATCCATCCTCCGTATCGAGCCGGCCCACTCCGATCAGGAGCGGCGCGTGGCCGTGCGCTTGCTCTGCTCGCGGGAAGCGGCGGAGACCCGCGACGAGACCTGCCGGCGGCTGCTCGAGCGCGGACCGCGCGACGGCTGGTTCCTGGCCTGGCGGGCGGAGCAGCCGGTCGGCAGCGTGCTGGCCGATCATCTCTCGGGCCGGGCGGGGGCCATCTGGCCGCCGCGCGTGATCGACGAGCCGGCCTCGCCCCGCGGATCGCCGCGCGTCACCGCCGACCAACTGCTCGGCCGGGCGATCGAATACCTCCGCAGTCGCGGCACGGCCATCGTGCAGGCCCAACTGGAAAGCCACACGGGCGACGACGCCCAGGTGCTGCGGGCCGGGGGCTTCGAGCCGTTCTGCGAGCTCTTGTACCTGAGCAGCGAATCGCCCGATTTCCCCCTCACTCCGCCGGCCAAGCGGCTGCGCTTCGAGCCGTATTCGCGGGACAACCACGCCCGGCTGGTGCGCGTCGTCGAGGAGACCTATCGCGACACGCTCGACTGCCCGCGGCTCAACGGCCTGCGCGACGTGGACGACGTGCTGGAGGGCTACCAGGCGACCGGCGAGTTCGATCCGGCCCGCTGGTTCATCGTGCGGCACGAGGGGCGCGACGTGGGCTGCCTGCTGCTGACCGCGTACCGCGACCCGCCCGTCTGGGAGCTGATCTACCAAGGGATCGTCCCCTGGGCCCGCGGCTGCGGCTTGGGGACCGACGTCACCCGGCACGCCCAGTGGTTGGCCGGCCAGGCCGGCATCCAGCAGCTCGTGCTGGCGGTGGATGCCGTGAACGAGCCGGCGCTGGCCGTCTACGCCGCCTCCGGCTTCCGGGCTTGGGAGACGCGCTGGGTCTTCGCGCGGCTGCTCAATG
>JBGQHD010000019.1:0-15537 GCA_041497795.1 Planctomycetia bacterium | reverse complement strand
GGCGGCGAGGATCACCTTCTTGCCACTGACACCGGTGGCGATCATCTCGATGAACACGTCCTTGGAGGGCTTCACGAAGATCACGATGTCCTCTTTGGCCTGAAAGACGTTGCCGGCCTTGTTCGTCGTCAGCTTCAGGTCGAACGAAGCCGACGTGCCGGGCAGGCCGGGCAGGTAGTTGGGCAGGCTCAAGCCGTCCATCGGGACCAGCGAGATGCCGAACCGCAGGCGGCGGACGAGGCGCTCGAAGTTGTCCTGCCAGGCGTCCCGCGGCACGAAGCCGCCGGCGATGAGGGAACCGAGGCCGAGCTTGACGATCTGTGACGACTGGGCGTCATTGAGCCGCCCGGACTCCGACAGGCCCAGCTCGGGAAGCGCGTCGGACAGCCGCAGTGGGTCGTCCAGGAACCGCTTGCTGACGGGCCGCAGGGATTCTTCCGTTTGCGGCTTGCCCAGCAGTTGCTCCATCGCCAGCACGAACTTGTCTTCGTCCTGTTTCACAACGGCGTCGAGCTTGTTTTGCTCGGGATACAGCTTGAGGACGGCCTCGGCGTTCAGGCGGGCGGCCGAAACGGCGTCCAGCTTTTGCAGCGTGGGCAGCGTGGGCCGCACCGCGTCCGTGAGCTTGATCATCCCGCGTTCGTGGCACCGCATGCAACTCAGCCCGTTGCGAACGATTTTGTCCGTGGCGTTGATGTCCACGACAATCGAGGTGGGAGCCGCGTCGATCCGCTCGCCTTTGGCGTTAATGAGGAAGTAGGCTTGCAGCCCGTTGGGGAGCGTGAAGATCATTTCGCCGCCCGACGCCTTCAGGTTGATCAGGTCGTTGAAGATGTTGTCGGTGCCCAGGCTGCTCTGGTAATCGAAACTCTTCCAATAGGCGCCGTACTTCGTCTCGTGGCGCTCCACGACGCGGTTGTTGCGGGAGACGCCCGAGGTCACCATGCCGGCGCGGACCACATTGAAGCTCGCCACGTTGTTCGCGCTATCGACCCCCAGCAGGGTCTCCAGCTCCTTCAGCGTCCGCGGCAGTTGCAGGAAGTCTTCGTACAGCGGCGGCTGCGTGACCGTGCTCACGAACCAGTCGGCCCGCACGTAAGGGATCGGCAGCACCTGGTCGGCGTAATTGAGGAACTCCTGCTCCAGGGCCGTGTAGTTGTCCGACTTCTGGCTGATGACGCCGTAGGGGTATTCCAGCAGGGCCAGGTCGAAGATGTTCAGTTTGCTGTTGGCCACGAACTTGCCGCCTTTCACCTGCTTGTACGGCTGCTTGTCCCAGCCCAGTTCTCGCAAGTCGATGCGGACCAGCGTGCGAGTCTTCCCGCCCGGCCGCAGGGGCTTCACCGGCTTCAGCCGAACCAATTCAGGCTGCCACGACAGGTGATTGATCGTCTTGGCAAGGGCTTCCAACTCCTGGGTCAGCTCCACTTTGCTGGCGCCGGCGTTCGAGCGATGGGCGACGCTGAAGTACCGCACGTACTTGCGCTCGGCCACGGGCAACTGGCGAACGTCCTGCAAGATGGCGCCCAGGATGTCTTCCATGCCCAGCCCGCCCACCGGCGGGGCCACCGCGGCCGCGCCGGGCACCGGGAACGCCGCGGCCCCGGCCGCGATCCAAGCCTTGATCGTGGTAATCTCATCGGCGTTCAGCCGGCGATTGCCCTCGGGCGGCATGGCCGAATCGTCCGTGGCGGTGATTCGTTGGTAGATGAGCGAGTTGTCGGGCTGCTTGGGGACCACGTGGGAGTTGGCCACCAGCGCCTCGCGATCGAGGATCTTCAGGCCGGCCAAGGTGCGCTTGCCGCCGTGGCAGCCCAAGCAATTGGCGGTGAAGATGTCGCGCGCCTTGGCCGCGACGACTTCGTCCTTGGATTGGGCAAACGCCTGACGGCCCTGGCTGATCGAGAACAGGCTGGCCGTGATAACCAGTATGGCGATGATTCGTGTGGTTCGTGTGGTACGCATGGGTTTGCCTTCTCCGTTGTAATCCCTGGCACTGTGGGTTTCTGATCTCTTTACTAAGCGGTCTCGTAGCCGTTTTGTTACCTTGAGCGTCCCTTCGGGCGTGGAGCCGAGGAAAGCAAGTGATGCGCCATCGACGACGCGACGTTTTTGTCAATGACGCAAGTCATCTTTGACAAGTATGTTGCGTTGACACACCAAACTAGGATGCCAGCGTGGCCGTGGCGCGAAAAATCGTCAAAGTCGCAACATAGTAGAATCTAACTGACTACAGCCGCCGTGGCGGCAGGCATCCTCGCGTGGCGGCAGGCGTCTTGCCTGACGTGCCCGCCGAGAGGCGTCTTGCCGCCTGCATTGACCTGCCTGGCGAAAAAACAGTCCGTAGCCTGCAAGCCGGTGAGGGCAGCCAAGCTACGGACAGCGGAACCACCAATTTCAATTCGTCTGCGTTAGTTCGCCTCCTGGGGAATCGCGTCGTCAAAAGTCCCAGCCGGCAACTTCTCACCTCATTCCAGTTGTCTCTCGGGCAACAAGCAATCATCGCGCCATCGACGTGAGCTTGCCAACGGAACGATCAGATGTGCCTTCTCTGGAATGAGTTACGCGTTTCTATGCAAGCCGTCTCCGGCAAGCCGACGCCGCTGTTCGAGACCACATCGATCAATGCGATATCGTCAGCGAATCCGTCTGATTGCTCGGCAAGTTCGCTGGAAGCCGAGAACCAGCGGCTGCGCGAGGAAGTGGAGCGGCTCAAGCGCCAGCAACGCGGCTCGCCTTGATCGCCCGCCTCGCGGCCCAACGGCCGCGCAGGCCCGCGACCGCCGCCAGGCCGCATGCCAGCAGGCAGAGCGCCGCCGGCCAGTCGCCGATGTAGGTGTAGAGACTGTTCGACCGCGACGGCCCCACGATGGCGTAGACGATCCCCTCCTCGCGGCGCGGGCCGCGGGCTTTGATCTCGCCCCGCTCGTCGATCCAGGCCGAGAAGCCCGTGTTGGCGGCCACCAGCATCGGCTTGCGGCACTCGACGGCCCGCAACACGTTGCAGGCCAGATGCAGGTCCAGCTCGCTGGAGCCCCAGAACCAGCCGCTGTTGGTTTGGTTCACCAGCACGTCCGGCTCGCGCCCCTCTGCCCGCAGGCGGGCGACGCTGCCGCGCACCTCCTGGGGCATCGTCGATTCGTAGCAGATGCTGGGGCAGAACCGCACGACACCACCGTTCTTGGCGCCCACCTCGAACGACTCGGGACGCTTCCCCTCGCACAGGCCGTCGCGCAGCGGGCTGAGGTAATACAGCCAGGGGAGGTAGTCGCCCAACGGCATGTACTCGCCGAAGATCACCGCGTGCATCTTGTCGTAACGGCCGAGCACCTGGCCGTGCCGATTGACGAAGAGCGTCGAGTTGTAATCGTCCGTGCGCTGGATGGTCTTTTGATCCGCGGCGAGGTGGGCCTGATTGAATTCCGCTCCCAGGAGCAACGAGGCGCGCGTCCCGGCGCCGAGGTTCAGCTCGTTGGCCACGTTCACGACCTCCGGAGCCGGGGCGTTGCCGGCCGGGAGGAACATGCAGAGGTGCTCGTGGAGCATGACCAGGGTGGACCCGATCAGCGTGTCGGCCTCGTCGTGGCGGATCATCGCCTGCATCAGGGTCTCCGGCCAGATCAGCAGGTCCACGTCGGGACTGTCCCGCAGCGCCTTCCGCGACAGCCGCGTCATCCCCTCGTACAGCTTGCGCTGCCGGCCGGGGTCGCGCTCAAACGTCGTGTCGAACGACGGTTGAACGAGGGCCACACGAACCGCACGCGCGTCGCCCGGCCCGGGGGCCGCATCGAGCGACGACAGCCGCCAGTGGCCGTAGCCCAGCGTCGCGGCCAGCGTGACCGCCAGCGGAACCGCCGGCCAGGCGGCGGCCGGCTTGCCGCTCCAGGGGAGCATGCGGGCCACGCAGGCTGCGGCCAGCACGATCACAAAGCTCAGTCCGTAGCCGCCGGCCAAGTCCGCCACTTGGATCACCGTCAGCCAGCGATAATGGGCGTGATACAGGCTGGCCATCGGGAAGCCATCGGGAAAATAGGCCCGCAGCAGCTCCAGGCCGGTCCAGATCACCGGCGCCGCCGCGACGACCGACAGCCGCCAGCGATGGACCAGCACTCGCGCTAAGCCGACGAACAGCGGGACATAGCAGGCCATCAAAGCCGACAGCCCGGTCCAACTGAAATACCCGGCCCAATGCGGCAGCCGCAGCCAATGCACGGCGATCAGCCAAAAGACGAGCCCCGTGCACCAGAGCACGATGTAAGGATGGCGGCCCGCCAGCGACGTGGGATCCCCGAGCCGTTCCTGCCGCACGAGCAAGATCAAGCCGATGGGCGCGAGCCAAACCGCGGGTGCAAAGCCGATCGGCGGAAAGGCGATCGCGAGCAGCATGCTGCTGGCTAGACCCAGGGCGGCGACAAGGCGGGGGGGTGAGAGGGTGAACGGGTGACGGGGTGAGGGGGTGAGGGAGTTAGGGACGGATACCGCGAGGTCGGCTGGCAGTCGCGAGCGCTCGCTGCCCGCTCGCGCAACTTGGGGTTCTCGTCTGGCCGCCCCACGTCTCACAGAATCACCTCGGTTGTTGGCATCACCGTTCACTTGTCACCGCGTCACTCCTTTACACGTCGGCCTGACGGCTCGACGCTCGCCGATCGCTTGTCACCTTGGCACGATTCACGCGGCCAGCTCGCGGTACATCGCGGCGTGGCGCTCGATCATCGCCGGGGCGGCGAATTGCCGCAACACGTGTTCTCGCCCGGCCTGGCCGATGCGTTTCGCCCTGGGTGCGTCCTGCAGCAGCCGCAGCGCGCAGCGCGCCAGACCGGGTCGGTCGCCCAACGGGAACAGCAGACCGGTATCACCGGGCGTGATCACCTCGCGGTTTCCCGGCGTGTCGCTGGCGATCACCGGCACGCCGGCGGCCAGGGCCTCGAGGATGGCTAGCGGAGGTCCGTCCTCCTCGCCGGCACTCCATAGCAGGTCCACCTGCGGCCAAATCGCGCGCGCGTCGCGGCTGCCGAGGAAGTGGATCGCGCCGGCGTGCCGAAAGTCGGCCGCGTAGCGCTCCAGCGAGCGGCGCTGCGTCCCCTCGCCGACGACGAGCAGATGCAAGTTGGGAACGACGGCCCCCAGCAGCTCCATCGCCCAAACCATGTCCTTCACGCGGCGGCTGTGAGTCAGCGAGCCGACGGCGGCCACGAGCCGGGCCTCCTCGGGCAGTTCCAACTCTTCCCTCAACGAATGGTGCGAGGGCGCCGTCGCCTCCGCGATACCCGGCGGGACCACTTCGATGCGTCCCGGCTGCGGCAGTCCGCGCCGCAACAGGCAGAAGTTCCGCACGGCGTCGGACGTCGCCACCATCCGCTCGGCCCGCGGCTGAAGCCAGCGGTCGAGCTGCTCCTCCGGCCAGCGTTTCCAGAGTTCGGTGCGCCGCTCGGTGGCCACCAGGCGGCGGCCGTTGGCGCACACCAGGCGGCCGTAGGTGTTGGCCGAGAATTGCCAGGTGTGGACGATCTGGGGCCGCAGCGCCGCGGCGTGCCGATGCAATTGCCACAGTGCCGCCGGATCGAGTCGCCAACGGCGGGCCAGCGTCGTCGTCGGCACGCCGCGAGCGGCCAGCTCCGCGTCGAGCGGGCCATCTCGGCCGAGCGCGCAAACGTGAGCTTCGAACTCGCCGCGCGGCAGGCCCTCGGCCAAGAGCGCAACCTGCCGCCCGGCCCCGGTGTAGCCAAACGATTCGACAAGGAATAAGACGCGGATCGTCACTTCGTCAGCCTACCGACCGGATCATAGTAGTAGGCACGCTCTGCGTGCCGTAGCCTGACTCTCCGAGTCGGGCGCCCGACTCGGAGAGTCAGGCTACACGAGGCGGCGGAACAGCTCCGCGTGCCAACGCAGCATGGTGTCGAGCGAAAACGACTCGGCCGCGCGTTCTCGGGCGACCTGACCTAAATCTCCCGCAAGCGCGGGGGAGTCTAGCACCTGAGCGATCGCCGAGGCCAGAGCAGTCGGTTCCTCGGGCGGCACGAGCAGCCCGGCGGCGCCGTGGGCGAGCATCTGGCGATTGTCGGGGATGTCGCTGGCCACCACCGGCAGCCCTGCGGCCATGGCCTCCCGCGGCGCCATGGCCGTGCCGGCTTCGAGCGTGGGATACACGAAGACGTCGGCTGCTCGCAGAATGTCCTCGACGTCGTCGAACACGCCGGGCATGGCGACGCTGCCGGATAGTCCCAACGACTCGATCTGGCCGGCAAGCCCCTTGCGCTCCGGACCATCGCCCACGATCCACAGCCGCGCCCGCGGGCGGTCCGGCGCCAACGCGGACCAGGCGGCGATCAGGCTCGACAGTCCTTTGTCCTCGGTCAAGCGGCCCATGAAGACGGCCAATGGCGCCCCCTCGGGCAGAGCCAGCGAAGGATCCGCCTCGGCCAAGGAGGCCCGGCTCTCAGCCCGCGACTGGGCGGTGGGTTGCGCGGCGGGCGGAATACCCGTGGGCGCCAGGTGAATGCGGTCGCGGGGATAGCCGGCGGCAATCAGTTCCCGCTGCAAGGTAACGCTGCCGCCGAGCAAGGCCGCCGCCTGGCCACAGTGCTGCTTGATCCGCCGGCCGAGCGTGGCGTCCAACTGCCAATGGCAATCGCCGGTCAAGCCGGAGTTCTCGGCCCGCAGCACGACCGGCCAGCCGCATCGGCTGGCCGCCACGATCGCCGCCGCGGCCTCGTGCTTCAGCTCGGAGACATAGACCAGGTCGAAGCTCGCCGCGTGCCGCCGCAGCCAGGTGGACAGCGTCCAGCCGTACCGCAGGTTGCGCCACGTGCGATACGGCGAAATCGGCAGCCGCACGACGCGCGCGGCTCGATGGACGATTTGCGGGGGCCACGCCGGCCCCCAGCGGGGCGTGACGATCGTGCACTCGATGCCTTCCTCGCGCAGGCCCGCGGCCAGATGGGCCATCACGGTGCCGCTGCCGCTGGCCAACGGCCAGTAGCGCCGGGTCACCAGGGCGACCCGAAGCCGCTTCGCACCGGGCTGGTTTCCAGGAAGCGGCTTCACGCTGGCGGCCCCTCCATGTCGGCGGTCTCCAACGCCGCCACGTACGGCAAGTTGCGGTAAAGGTCGTTGTAGTCCATGCCGTAGCCGACGACGAACGCGTCGGGAATCTCGAACGCCACGTGGTCCGGCGTCAACTCCACTTGCCGGCGGCCGGCCTTCCGCAGCAGCACGGCCGACCGCACCGAGCTCGCCCCCAGCTCGCGCAGTTGCCGCGAGACCGCGGCCAGCGTGTGACCGGTGTCGTAGATGTCGTCGATCAAGAGCACGTCTCGGCCCCCCACGTCGGGAAACAGGTCCAGGTTGATCTTCAGCTCGCCCGGCCGGGTGGCCTCGCCGCGATAGCTGCGGGTTTGCAGCATTCCGACCCGCAGCGGCATGTCCAGATGCCGGATCAGATCGGCCAGGAGCACGATGCTGCCGTTGAGCACGCCGACGATGGTCAGCGGCCGCCGCTGGTAGTGCGCAGCCACCTCGCGGGCGAGGCGCTCGACCCCTTCGCGAAGCTGCTGGGCACTGAGAAGGGGCGTCACGGCGAGAGGTTTCCTCGAAGCTTCCTCGAACGGTGCGGCTGGCAAGACGACGGCCTGCCGGCGATGCCGCATTTTACGCCGCAGCCATGGGGCGTGTCATTCCGAGCGCCGCCAAGAATCTCGCGGCGGGACCTCGACCTGCCGAAAGGCAGCAGGCAGCCCACGGTTGCCGTAGAACGGAATGAATTCCGTTCTACACTGACGACACACGGAGTGTGCCTGCTACGCTCGCCCGTCACGACAGCAGCAGCAGCTTGGCGATCGAGAAGTAGATCACGATGCCGGTCACATCGACGAACGTGGCCACGAAGGGACTGGAGGCGTAGCCCGGATCGAACCCCAGCCGCTTGAAGACCAGCGGCAGCATCGAGCCGACGAGCGTCCCCCAGAGGCAGATAATCGACACGGCCAGGGCCAGCACGCTGCCCATCACCCAGCGGCTGACGGCGGCCTCGGAAGACGGACCGTGCAGGATGCTCGCAGGCGTCAAGGCCCCGCGTGCGAAGGCAATGCCTCCCAGAGTGACGCCCAGCACCAGGCCCATCGCCAGCTCGTGCCGCAGCACGCGGGCCCAGCCCAGCGGCGTGATGTGACCCACGGCCATGGCCCGCGTGATGAGCGTGGCGGCCTGGGAGCCGGAGTTGCCGCCGGTGGAAATGCACAGCGGCACGAAGAGCGCCAGCACGGTCACCTTGTCGATCTCGCGCTGAAAGGAGGCCATCGCGGTGAAGGTCAACAGCTCGGCGGCGAACAGGCACGCCAGCCACAGCGACCGCTTCCGCCAGACCGTGGTAAACGGCACGTCGAGATAATGCTCGACCATGGCGCCCACGCCGGCCATGCGCAGCGCGTCTTCCGTGGCCTCCTCCACCACCACGTCGATCACGTCGTCGTGCGTGATGATGCCCACCAGCCGGTATTGCTCATCGACCACGGGGATGGCAATGAAGTCGTACTTGGCCAGCTCGCGGGCGACCTCTTCCTGGTCCTGGTCCACCCGCACCGCGATCACCTCGCGCTGCATGATCTCGCTGACCAGGGCCGCCGGCTTGGCCAGGATCAGCTCGCGCAGCGAAACCAGGCCCACCAGACGGCGGTCCTGGTCCAGCACGAAGATGTAATAGATCGTCTCCTTGTGCGGGGCCTCGTGCCGCACGCGGGAGATGGCCTCGCTGACCGGAATATCCGGCGGCAGCGTGGCGTAGTCGGTGGTCATCACCGAGCCGGCGCTGTGCTCCGGGTAGGAGAGCAGCCGGCGGATGTCCTCGCGGTCGGCCTTGGCCACCAGCGGCAGCAGGCTATCGACGACCTCCTGGTCGAGCCGCCGGAGCAGATCGACCCGGTCGTCGTGCGACATGGCCTCCAGCAGCTTCGACATCCGCTCCCGCCCCACGCCGCTCACCAACTCGTCCTGCTTGTGCGGCGGGAAGAACGAAAACGCTTCAGCTTGCCGGTAGATGTCGGCGTGCGCGAGCAGTTCCCAGGTCTCATCGACCGAAAGCCCTTCGGCAAATTCGGCGATGCTGACCGGGTGCAGCTCGGTCATCACCTCAGTCAGCCCACGGTCGTCGTGCTCCGCCAGCATCTCGCGGATTTCCGGCAGCAGGAGCGGGTTGTAATTGACGGTGGCCGGAGAGTTCATGCGGACTCGTCTAAAGACAACCGGACCGTTTGCGATATAATGGTCGGTTCAGTTGCGGACCGAGGGGGATGGTCGGCGGCGCGCCGTGGGCAGGCTTTCCCGCCTGCCGGCAGCGAGGTGCCTACCCCGCCGCGTTTCTACAGCGTGGCGCGCGGCACGGGCGGCGTCAATTGTGTTCTGGCGGCTGGCCGGTCGCGGCCGGTCCGTGGTCGAGGCGTTATGAAACTTCGCGTGGGTGTCGTGGGCCTGGGCACGGCCTGGGAGAAGCGCTATCGCACCGCGCTGCGCGCGCTGAGCGACCGCTTCGAGGTCCGGGCCGTGTGCGAGCCGGTGGCGCACCGGGCCGCGCAGGTGGCGCGGGATTTCAACGCCTCGGCGGTGGACGGCTATCGCGCCATGTCGCGGCGCGAGGACGTGGACGCCATGCTCGTCTTGTGCCGGCGCTGGTACGGCTCGCTGCCCGTGCTGGCGGCCTGCGACGCCGGCAAGGCGGTCTTTTGCTGCGACGGGCTGGACGCCGATCCGGAAACGGCCGAGCGGGTGCGGCAGCGCATCGAAACGACCGGCGTGACGTACATGGCCGAGTTCCCCCGCCGCTATGCCCCGGCCACGCTGCGGCTGAAAGAATTGATCGCCACGAGCCTGGGAGCTCCACGACTGCTCTTCTGCCATTCGCGCCGGCCGATGGAGTCGTCGCCTCGCGATGAGGCCGACGCCGAAGCCGTGGCCCAGCACGAGCTGGTCGAGCTGGTCGATTGGTGCCGCTACGTCGTCGGGCACGACCCGGTCTCGGTGGTCGGCGTGGCCCACGGCTCGCGAGCCGGCGAGTTCGACGGCGACTACAAGATGATGAGCGTCAATTTCTCGCAGGGGGACGACCCGGCGGCGTCGGTCATCGCCCAGATCAGTTGCGGCCAATACATGCCGGCGGCCTGGCACGAGGCGATCACGTTCCGCCCGCCGACGGCCCTGCAAGTGGCCTGCGAGAATGGCATCGCCTTCATCGATTTGCCCGCCTCGCTGGTCTGGTTCGACCAGGCCGGCCGCCACCACGAGACGCTGGAGAGCGAACGCCCGCTGGGCGAGGCCCTGCTGCTGCAATTCTATCGCAGCGTGACGAGCCTGGTGCTCAAGAGCTCCAGCCTGGAAGACGCCTACAAAGCCCTGGCCGTGGTGCTGGCCGCGCGCAGCAGCCATGCGAATGGGCAACGGGTCAAGCTGACGTGGTAGAGTAGCCATCTCGCTCCGCGAGATGGAGACCCTGGAGGTGCCTCGCCGAGCACGAGGCGGAGCTTCATCTCGCGGAGCGAGATGGCTACTTTGACCTCCTCGGAACGCGGGAGTCACCGAGATGAGAAACGCAAGCACCAAGTCGCCCGCGATTGACGTGTCGATCGTTCATTACCCCGAGTCTGATGGGCGGCCGATGGGCGAGACCGACATCCATCGCGACGCGATGGTCCGGCATATCGAGCTGCTGCGTCGCTACTACGAGGGGCAGCAGGTGTACGTCTCGGGCGACTTGCTGGTCTACTACGAGCAAGGGAACCCTAAGAAGTTCGTCGTGCCCGATGCGTTTGTGGTCAAAGACATCGATCCTGGCCAGCGGCGCATCTACAAGGTGTGGGTCGAGCGCAAGGTTCCGGACGTGGTCATCGAGACCACCTCACGCAAGACCAAGCGCAAAGACACGATCGACAAGCCGGATTTATACGCTCGGCTGGGTATTCAGGAGTACTTCCTGTTCGACCCGACACAAGAGTATCTGGACCCGCCACTGCAAGGCTATCGGCTGGTCGGCGACGGATACGTGCCGATCGAGGCGGATGGACAAGGTGCGCTCGTCAGCCAGGTTCTCGGGCTGAGGCTGCAGATCGAGAAGGGGAAGCTCGCTTTCTATCGGCTCGACAACGGCCAGCGACTGCCGACCGACGCCGAGCGCGCCGCTCGGGCAGCCGAGGCCCGTGAGCAGGAAGCGGCGGCCCGCCAAGCCGCCGAAGCCGAGGTGGCGCGGCTCCGCGAGGAACTGCGGCGGCGGACGGAGGGAGCGTAGCCGGGGGCACGTTTCCGACGTAAGGCGGACACTCTTGTCCGACAACCGCCACGGACGATCATGCACTACGGCGGACAGGAGTGTCCGCCTTACGGCGCCAGCAGCAGCCGGCCCGGCACTTCGAGAAACTCAATCACATCGTTGAGAAACCGCGCCGCCGTCGCGCCATCCACCAGCCGATGGTCGTACGACAAGCTCAGCGGCATCATCAGCCGCACTTGGATATCGTCGTCGATCACCACCGGCAGCTTGCGCGACCGGCCCACGAGCAGAATCGCCACCTCCGGGTGGTTGATGATCGGCGTCGAATAGGTCCCGCCCACCGAGCCCATGTTGCTGACGGTGAACGTGCCGCCGCGCAGGTCATCGACTTTGAAGCGGGCGTTCCGGGCGTCTTCGGCCAGCTTGGCCATGCTTTGGGCGATCTGCGGGATGCTCAGCTTGTCCACGTCGCGCATCACCGGCACCACCAGCCCGCGCGGCGTATCGACCGCGATGCCGACGCTCACGTAGTCCTTGTAGACGATCTGCTTGTGCTCCAGATCGAGCGAGGCGTTGACTTCCGCGTGGTGCTTGAGGGCCATGGCCACGGCCTTGAGCACGAACGACATCATCGTCAGCTTCACGTCGCCCACATAATCGGCCATGCTCCCCTTGCGGATGCGCTCCAGTTCAGTGGTGTCGGCGTCGTCGAAGTTCGTGACGTGCGGGATCGTCGAGGCCGAGCGGGCCATGTTCGCGGCGATCGTCTCGCGGATCCGCGACAGTGGCAGGCGACGGACTGGCCCCCAGGCATCTCGCGCCACTTCGCCCTGGGGTGGGGGTGGGCTTCCACCCTCCCGCGTAGCTTTGCCTGCCGCCTCACCGATCTCTCGACGTGCCGTGTCTGCGGCAGGCTGGAAGCCTGCCGCACGGGTGGCGGGTGATCCGCTCACCTGCGGCGCGGGCGGAATTGCTCCCGGTGTGTTGAAGGCCGCGCGCACCGCCACCTTGACATCGTCCTTCGTGATGCGGCCGCCGTCTCCCGTGCCCCGCACCTGATGGATGTCCACCCCCAGCTCGCGGGCGTAGCGGCGCGTCTCCGGGCTGGCCGGCGGAGCCGAAGCGGTCGGCTCGGCCTCCGTCGTGGCGGCGGGGCCGGAAGCCGTCGTGGCGGCCTGGGGCGTTGCTGCGGTTGGCCCGTTCGACCCGGCGTCTCCGCCACTCTTTTCCGCGGCGGCCCGCACGACC
This sequence comes from Planctomycetia bacterium, assembly GCA_041497795.1. GTDB lineage: Bacteria > Planctomycetota > Planctomycetia > Pirellulales > S012-138 > JBGQHD01. The sequence goes on along the minus strand of JBGQHD010000019.1, from coordinate 3,035 downwards.
GCCCGATCGTCGGCTGGAGCCAGCTTCTCACCCGGTCGCTCAGCCTCATCGCTCTTCAACCAGACGCCACGGCGAGGGCCAAGTTCGCGCGCGGCGACGGCCGTGAACTTGGCGCCAACGGTTTCTCGCGGTTGCGCAGCCGGAGCGGACGGCCGTGTTCCCCCAGGACTTTCGGCGGGAGCGGTTCGCGTCGCCGGCGACTCGGGCTGCCGGCCGCCCGCTCCCTCCGCCGCCAGCACCGCTTCCACCGTCAGTACGGTCCCGCCGACCGGGACGGTATCCCCCTTCTTCACGTGCACCTTGCGAACCACGCCGGCGTGCGGGCAAGGCACCGGCATCACGGCTTTTTCGGTCTCCAGCTCGATCACCTCCTGCTCGGCGCGGATCGTGTCCCCTTCTTTCACGAGCACATCGACCACGTCGCCGGATTCGATGTTCTCGCCGAGATCGGGCAGCTTGAAGTCGATGGCCATGATTCTTGCCCAGCGGGAATGATGCGACCGCCTCAAGATTAACGCTTCGCGCCGCGACCAACAACGCCACCTCCTGCCGCCTCCTCCCGCGGGCCTTGCCGACGCGATATGATCTGCACATGACTTCGCCAGAGACGACGATTGTAGAGACGACGGCTGCCGAGACCTCTTCCGCCTTGCTGGCCGGCGCCAAAGTGGCGTTCGTCGGCCGGTTGGCCGGCATGGCCAAGCGCGATGCGGTCAGGCTCGCGCGCCAGCAGGGGGCATTGGTCCTCGACGCGCCGGATGCCTCGGCGACGATCCTGGTGATCGGCGAGGACGGCCTGCCGGTGCGCTACGAGGCCGGCCACGGCGACCTGGACGAGCTGTGGCCGCCCGAGGTGCATGCCGCCGCCGAGGCCGGCCGCATCGAGGTCCTGACCGAAAGCCAGTTCTGGCAGCGGCTCGGCGTCGTCGAAGCCGACGACCAGGTGCGCCGGCTCTACACGCCGGCCATGCTCGCGGACCTGCTGAGCGTGCCGGTGTCGGTCATCCGGCGTTGGCAGCGCCGCGGGCTGATCCGCCCGGTGCGCGAGGTGCGGCGGCTGGCGTACTTCGACTTCCAGGAAGTGGCCACGGCCCGCCGGCTGGCCGGGCTGCTGGCCGCCGGCATCTCGCCGCAGCGGATCGAGAAGCAACTGCTGTCGCTGCGGCGGGTGCTACCCAACGTCGAGCGGCCGCTGGCCCAGCTCTCGGCGATCGTGGAGGGGCGCGACATCCTGCTGCGGCAAGGCGACGGCCTGATCGACGCTGGCGGCCAAATGCGGTTCGACTTCGAACGAAGGGACTTCGAGAAAAGGTGCCAGGAACCTTTTCCCGCTCCTGACACCTCATCTTCGGTTGTTTCCTCGGCGGACGATCTGCTTCATCTGGCCGAGCAGTACGAGGACGACGGCCAGCTCGACGCGGCGGAAGAGGCTTACCGCTCCGTGCTGGCCGCCGCCCCGCCGCGGCCGGAGGTCTGTTTCCAGCTTGCCGAGCTGCTTTACCGCCGCGGCGACCTGGCGGCTGCCCGTGAACGGTATTATGTGGCGATTGAGCTGGACGCCGATTATGTAGAGGCCCGAGCGAACCTCGGCTGCGTGCTGGCGGAGCTGGGCCAAGAGGAGTTGGCCGTGGCCGCGTTCGAAGGGGCGCTCAAATATCACGGCCAGTATCCAGACGCCCATTTCCACCTGGCCCGCATCCTCTGCGACCTCTCCAGGGAAACCGAAGCCGAGCCGCACTGGCGAGCGTTTCTCGAGCTGGCGCCGGAAAGCCCCTGGGCGGAAGAAGCGCGGCGACGGCTGAGTGCCGTCTGAGCGTTGACAATTACCCGCTGTGCCGGATCAGCACCACGTCCCCTTCCTGCACCGGGTAGTCTTTGTGCTCGTGCCGCAGCAGGTTGTGGGCTTTGATCTCGCGCTCGCTGCCGAGGCGGATCAGGTCTTCGGAGCGCATCACTTCCGCGCGGATGAAGCCGCGGGCCAGGTCGGTGTGGATGTTGGCGGCCGCGTCCAGCGCCGTGCCACCCTGGGGCAGGAGCCAGGTGCGGACTTCCTTATCGCCCGCCGTGAAAAACAGGATCTGATGCGAGACGTCCAGCATCTTCCGCAGGAACTCGTCCCGGCGGGGCGTGGCGAGCTTCAGGTCGCGCTCGAACTCGGCCCGGTCAGCCTCAGGCATTTTTGAGAGTTCCAGCTCCAGCTCCAGGGGCGCGGCCAGAAACGACTGATTCTTGCCAACCGCCGCGGCGAGCGCCGCCTGGTCGGCATCGGCGTCGGCCAGGTTGAAGACGATGAGCCGCGGCTTTTCAGCGAACAGTCGAAACGACCGGGTGGCCCGGCGCTGCTCCTCGGTCATCGACAGTGCCGCCACCGCCCCGCCGCTTTCCAGTTGGCTCTGCAACGATTCCAGCGCGGCCAGCTCCGCCGCATCCGGCTCCTTGTTTGGCCGTGGCTTTTTGAGCGAGTCTCGCAGCTTCTCGATCCGCCGCAGCACGATATCCAGGTCCGTGAACAGCAGGTCTTCGGCGAAGCCGGCCAGCTCGGCCTTGGGATCGGCGCCGGAGAACGTCGGCACGACCATCACCAGGCAATCGGCCTCGCGGATCAGGCCCAGCCGCGTGGCGTTGCCTTCGTGACTGCGCGACAGGCCGGGCGTATCGACAATCTCCAGGGAGGCCAGCGTGATCTTCTTGGGATGGTAAATGCCGCACATCGGCTCGACGCGCGGCTCGGGAATCGGCGCCATCGCCATCTGGCCGGTGTTATGCACGGCGGCCGGATCCGGCTCCCCGCCGGTGAGCCACTGGAAGAGCGTGGTCTTGCCGCTGCCTTGGTAGCCGACCAGTCCGATTCGCATGATGACGGAAGCCTTTGTTTCGTGCTCGTGCTGGCAATCGTGCTCGTACTCGTTCTCGTGCTCGACTTTCAACGGCGTATTTGAGCACGAGTACGAGCACGAGCACGAGATTGGGATAGCCGCCGTTGGCGAAGGCACCAGCTTAGGGCAGCCACGCCAGCCTGTCACGGGGAGCCTGGC
>JBGQHD010000018.1:0-15940 GCA_041497795.1 Planctomycetia bacterium | reverse complement strand
AGGAGTTCTGCATCCCTTCGTGCCGTGACGTTGGGTTAACCCCTCCGCAAACCGGGCAGAGATTCGCCGAATACCTTCTCCGGCGATTCGTCGTGCCGGGGCAGGCGGCAGGCGGCGGGAAAAGAAGACCATTCATACGGGGGGTGCTGTAGCTGTTCAGTCGTCGCTCCGCTGGGGCAAGCCCAGCGGCGGCGAAGGTGGCTGGCTGATCGACCGGTCGCGGGGCAGTCACCGGCAATTGCGACATCCGTCCAAGCCGGGAACCGTCACGGTCTCCGGACATCCGAGCGATACGGTACATCCCAAGACTTTGAAGAGTGTGCTGCGGCAAAGCCCAGTTGGAGGAAGAATCATGACCGAATACACGGTGATCTACGAACCGGGCGAACGAAACTGGTCGGCGTACGTTCCCGATTTACCGGGCTGCATTGCTACGGCCAAGACCCGCAAACAACTGGAACGCCAGATTCGAGAGGCCATCGAATTCCACATCGAAGGACTTCGCTTGCACGGCGAGCCAGTTCCCAAGCCGGCCATCGAAACTGGGAAGGTTGCGGTCACCGTCTGACACTCAAGGCGTGTTCCATCCAATGATCGACTACCTCCATGCCAATCCGGTCCGCCGCGGGCTGGTGCAGCGGGCGATCGATGGGAAGTGGTCCAGTGCCCGCTGGTACGCCGGCATGCGGCCAGTGCCAATCGAAATGGACGCAACGATCCCGATGCTCCACGATCCCGAAGTTCACGGTTAGCCGCGCCGCCACGCCCTTCGCATCCATGCTCAGGGACGTGCCACCCATCCGCCGTTCGGCGACAACGTGAAGCACACCAGAAAATCCCAGGCGCAAACCCGCAACGAGTTCGTCGCCGGCCTGGCCGATGCGGTGCTGGTCCCCCACGCCTCCCCCGGCGGCAAAGCCGAGTCCGTCGCCCGGCACATTCTGGAACGCGGCCAGCCGCTGTTCACGTTCGAGGACGACGAAAATGCCGGCCTGCTGAAACTCGGAGCCCTGCCTTATGATATCCGGCATATTCGGGCAGGCTGACGCTCGTCCCCGTCGCCGCCAAGTCCGCCCTGGCAGAATGCCGCGACGCCGAACGAGGATTGATTTGATGACCTATCAGCTTGAATTCAAGCCACGAGCGATCAAAGACCTCAGAGCCTTGCCGACCGCCGCGCAACGCCGCATGATCCGCAAAATCGAAGCGTTGCAGAACGATTTGTCCGGCGACGTGAAGAAGTTGACGAACTTCACGCCAGAATACCGATTGCGGGTTGGAGACTATCGAGTGCTGTTTGAGGTGGAAGCAGACAAGATCGTCGTTTATCGTGTCCTGCACCGAAAAGACGCTTACCAATAAACGGAGAAGGCCATGTTGAAACTGCATCCCGAAATCCTGGTCAAGAACGGCAAGAAACAGTTCGCCGTGCTGCCGTACGAGGAGTTCCTGGCCGTGCAAGAGCGGCTCGCCGACGCCGATGACCTGTTGGAGCTTCGCAAAGCCAAGCGGGCCGAGGGCAAGAAGCGTGCAATTCCTTTGGCCGAAGTGAAGCGAGAGTTTGGCGTGCGCTAACTCCATGCGTCCGGACGGTTGATCTCAACGAAGGACTTCGCTTGCACGGCGAACCAGTTCCCAAGCCGGCCATCGAAACTGGGAAGGTTGCGGTCACCGTCTGACCACCTCCCCGCTCGTCCCCGATCCGGGCGGGTGGCACGCCCTGAACATGGATGTGAAGGGCGTGGAGAAGCGGGCGGTTGGCACGCTCTGGACATGGATGTGAAGGGCGTGGAGAAGCGCCGACGATCTCGGCACATGAATGGCGCGTCGTGCCACGCCCGTTGCTGACGTTCCGGGCGTGTTACCGCGCAACCTGCTTCACCTACCGGACGAGCCGGCAGGGGTCGAAAACGGCGGCGTGTTCGATGCTAGCCTCCCAAACTTGGTTCCTGCCAGACGAGCTGGCAGGGGAGCCCCGAGTTGCGGCTGCTCCGCGCTGGGTAATCCGCGCAATCCGTTCTTTCGGCAGATCCGCATCCCGCCCTGGGTGCCTGCCGCTGCGCCGCGGATACGATCGTCTCGCAGGCACGGCATAGACTTGCAGAGCGGCGAGGACCGGCGGCGAACACGTGGCCGTTCTTTGCCGCACGCCGATTGACATAGACCATTCATTCCCGCGAGGAATCGCCGCGTGATCGCAGTTGAGGATTTCCATAAGGCTTTCGCCGACCAGGTCGCCGTCCGAGGCATTTCCTTTCGCGTCGAGCCGGGCGAGCTGCTGGGCATCATCGGGCCCAACGGCGCGGGAAAGACGACCACGATGCGGGCCTTGGCGGGGATCATTCCGGCCAGCCGCGGGCGGTTGTCGATCGCCGGCTTTGATGTCGAGGCCGACCCCATTGCCGCCAAGTCGCGGCTGGCCTTCGTGCCCGACGACGCGCCCCTGTTTCAGGACCTGACCGTCGAAGAGCACCTGTCCTTCTACGCGAGCGTCTACGACGTGCGCGATGCTCGCTCGAAGGCCCTCGGGTTGCTCGAGGAGTTTGAGCTCACCTCGAAGCTCCGCACGCCCGCCAGCAACCTGTCGCGCGGCATGCGGCAAAAGCTGGCCGTCTGCTGTGCCTACCTGCACGATCCGCAGGCGATCCTCTTCGACGAGCCGCTCACGGGTCTCGACCCGCAGGGGATCCGCGTCTTCAAACGGTCGTTGAAAGAGCGCGCCGCGCAAGGCGCCGCGGTGATGATCAGCTCGCACCTGTTGGCGATGGTCGAGGACTTGTGCACGCACGTCTTGATCCTGGCGGGCGGAGTGCAGCGATTCTGCGGACCGCTCGACAAGCTGCGGACGAGCTTCAACCCCGTGGACGCGGCGGCGAGCCTGGAGGACATCTTCTTCGCCGCCACATCCCCATGACCACGACCGTCTTCCACCCGGCAACGCTGCAACTCTTGCGGCTCCAAAGCCGCGGCCGCCGCCGTCGCATGTGGCGAAAGTTCTGCCAGCCGCGGCGGCTGGTGCTCTCGGCGATTGCCTGTGTGCTGGCCGTGGTCTGGCTCGGCAACGCGGCCATGACGGTCTGGCTCCGCGAAACGGGTTCCCCGGAAACGCTGCGCGCGCTGCTGTCGCTGGGACTGGCGCTCTACGTCGGCTGGCATTTCGCGAAGGCGGCTTTCTTCCGCCCCGAAAGCCCGTTTGACTGGACGCCTGCCGAGCGCGAGCTCCTGGCGGCGATGCCGCTACGGTCGCGCGACCTGGTGGCGTATCAGCTCGCTTCGGTCACGGTGACGACGCTTCTCAAAGCCGGACTGTTCACGCTGCTGCTGTGGCCCGACTTACGCTGCGTGCCGCTGGGTCTGGTGGGCCTGTTGCTGGTGATGATGATATTGGAAACGCTCCGCATGGCGGTGGAGATCGCCACGTGGGGTATGGGCCGCTGGGCCTTTCTGGCCTATCGCGCGGCGGTCGTGGCGGGGCTGGTGGCGGCAGGATTCGCGGTCGGCGCGGTGCTATTGCGCGAAGACGCGCTGGGTGGTCCGATCCACGTCGGCCAAGGACCGTTCCAAGGCCTCTTGGGCATCCTGGTACAACTGAACGCTTCCGTATTCAGCTATGCTGCGCTGCCGTTTCAGCCGCTCGTTGACCTGATCCTGGCCGACGCCATGACGGCCAGCAAATTGGGGCTGACCGCGGCGGGATTGGGAACCGTGATGGTGCTGGCTGCCGCCGTCATGGGTTTGCACGCGCTCACCTCTCGAGGCGTGGCCAACCGGGAAAGACGCAACTATCGTCCGGACCGCGGATTGCCCCTCACCCCAAAGGGGGGCTTTGCCCAAAAACTCGAAATCCGAATATCGAAATCCGAGACAAGTACGAAATCCGAAATCCGAAACTTCAGTAGCGTCAATGGCCTGTTTCGAGCTTTGGATTTTGTGCTTCGGATTTGTTTCGGATTTCGTGCTTCGAGTTTCGGATTTCCGGGCAAAGCCCTAAAGGGGAGAGGGAGTTATGAAACGCTCCGCGTTGAGGTCATATTGCGGCGCATCCCGCGCTGGGGTGGCGCCGGCGCGCTGGCTTGGCGGCAACTGCTCGGCGCCCGCCGTCACTGGGGCAGCCTGTTGACGGCGATGATCGCGCCTGCGGTCCTCGCCTGCGCCCCGTGCTTCGTGATTGCGGACCCCTTCATCGCGCTCTTGGCAACTACGGGCACGCTGGCGTTCTACACGTTCCTGTTATTGCCCACCGCGCTGCGGTTCGACTTCCGCCGCGATCTCGATCGGCTGGCGACACTCAAGGGCCTGCCCATCACGCCTGGGGCGGCCGTCATCGGCCAGACGCTGGCACCCGTGCTGATAGCGACGGTGTTTCAAAGCGGAGTGTTGGCGTTTGCGGTCGTCGCGCGGTCGCTGCCGCCACACTACCTAGTCGTGACGATACTGGCGATGATCCCGCTGAACGTGCTGGTGTTCGGCCTCGACAACCTGATCTACCTGCTCTACCCCTACCGCGTGCAACAAGAGGGGCTGGAGATCTTTCTGCGCACGATGCTCACGTTCACGGGCAAGGGCCTGTTGTTTGCCGTCGGACTGGTGGTCATGTCCGGCTGGGGGTTCGCCGCCGCCGCCTTGACACGTGGCATCTCCCATTGGACCGGGAGCACATTCAACGCCTACGCCGTGTTCGCCGGTGGCATGATCGCCGGACCGAGCTTATTGGCGGCGCTCGTGCTCTTCGGATTATGCCGGACTTATCGCCACGTGGACCCGATTGAAGACGTTCCACGATGAGGGCGGGGCAGGCGCCGGGCAAGCTCGGACGCCGCATGTGGTCAGAATACATCGTCCACGCGAGGATCGCCCTTACACAACCCGGCTTCCGAGACTCCACCCGAGGGTTTGCATGCGGTCATAGGTGTTCACTCGCGGACTGCTTCACCAGTTTCTTCACCGATGCGGCGATTCGGTCTTCGATGTCGCCGGCCCAGCGGAACGCCGGGCGGCCGTATTCGTACAGGTTGAACCCGCCTTCGTAGCCCCCTTCGTTCCAGACGCGGCGCGAAGGGATGTAGGCGATCATGTCGTCGGCGTAGCCGCAGACCCAGGTGCCTGGCCCGAACTCCCCTTTGAAACGCAGGGCGTAGTCCACGACCGTCTCGGCCCCCATGCCGATGACGAGCATTTCCTGGCCGAGCCGCCAGGCATGCACCGGATAGGGATAGGCCGACTCGAACTTCGCGCCGGCGTCGAGCTGCCCCAGCATGCGTGCCGCCCAGCGGGCGCGGACGGCGTTGTCGTCCTTCAGCAAGCCTTGCAGGTCTTCGCGCGTGACGACGTTGAGATACGGCAGCTCGATCAACTCGAACGCCGTGCGCAGCCCCGGCGAGACCGGCTTCAGCGGCTGCTTGAGCACCTCTTCCACGGCCGTGGCGAGCATGTGCCCGTACTTCTCGCACAGCTCCACGCGGCGGCGGGGCAGCGGGTTCTGGTCGCCGCCGCAGGTGTTGACAAACATCGCCGCCGCGCCGGGATGGTTCTTCTCCAGCTCGAGTTGTGCAAAGCCGGGATAGTCGCCGCACCAGGTGAGGAAGCTGAGCGTCGTCGGATGGCAAGCGTAACCGAAGAGCACGGCTGCGAGCTTTCCGTCCGGCCGCGTGACAGTCATGACGGGCACCGAATGATCGACCGGGCCGACGAGCGGCACGCCCTTGGCCAGCAGGGATGGGACGTCCGCCTCGCGGTTGTTGCGACGGTTGACGGCAAAGGTCGTGTTTCCTTCGCCGATCTGCAGACTGGCGGGGGCGAGCTTGGCGAGCGCGCCCTCGATCATCGCCACGCACTTCGTCACCATCAGGTCGGTGTATTCCTTGACGAGCGCGACCTGCTCTGCTTCGGCCGGATAGTAGTCCACCAGATCGTCGCCGAGCCGCGGGCCGCAGTGGTTATGAGAGAAGGTGAGCATCACCTGATGACGCTCCAGTTCGTACTTCTTGGTAAGCTGCTCGAACACGCGGTCGCTCATCCCCTTGGGAATGCCCTGGAAATCGCTGGTCACCATGACCGCCCGGCGGCCGCGGGCGTCTTCCAGCGCCAGGGCCTTCATCCACAGGTCGTGGAGCTTGCCGTCCGGGGGGCGCTTCGATCCATAGCCGGCCAGCCACACGCCCTTCTCCGGGGTGATGACTGCTTTCGCGACGCCCGCCTTCCAGGTGCCGGGTCCCTTGGCGGCAGGCGGCTTGTCTTCCGCGACAGCATTCGTGCCGCCGAGCGCGGGCACAGCCGCGACGGCTGCCATGATGCTGGTGGACTGCTTCAGGAACTGCCGTCGCGTGGTGGCGTGGCCCATGGGTTGTTCCAGCGGAGTGGTCCGCCCCTTGAGGTATCGTTGAAATCGGAATGTGTGTCGGCTACGGGTTCGATCGGTCACCGTAGTAGGCACACTCCGTGTGCCGCGGCAATGTCACACCAACTCGGCGATCGGCTTCACGCCCGGCTCGACCAGATACTGCGGGCGGCCACGGAAGTCGAACAGGCGTTTCGATTCAAGGTCGATGCCCAGGTTGCGATAGAGCGTCGCGAATACTTCCGGGAAGGTCACCGGCCGGCTGGCAGCTTGGCCACCCAGGCGGTCGGTGGACCCAATCACCTGGCCGGTGCGCATGCCGCCGCCCGCCAGCAGGGCACTGCAGACGTTGGGCCAGTGGTCGCGGCCCGCGTCGCGGTTGATCTTCGGCGTGCGGCCGAATTCACCCCAGGCGATGACCGTCACGTCCTTGTCCAATCCGCGCTCGTGCAGGTCTTCGACCAGGGCCGTGAACGCCTTATCGAACACGGGCAACTCTTGCTCGGCGTTCTTGAAGTTTTGCCCGTGCCAATCCCAGAAGCTGTAGTTGACGGTCACGACGCGCGCCCCGGCCTCGACCAGTCTTCGCGCCACGAGCAGGTTCTGGGGCACGCGCGGCGCGCCGTCCCCCATGGGCCGGTTCTCGTCCGCCGTGCCGTAGCGCTCGCGCGTGCGGGGATGCTCCTTCGATACGTCCAGCGCATTGAACAGCTCGGGCGAGGTGAGAATGCCCATCGCCCGCTGGGTGAAGACGTCCATGCCCTCCATCTTGCCGCTGGCGTCGCACTGCCGGCGGAAGGTGTCGAACGACCGCAGCAGGTCGCGGCGGTTGTCGAGACGATCGGCGGTGATCCCTTGCAGGACGAGGTCGCTCCGGCCCGGGCCTTTGGGCGAAAACGGCGCGTGGCCCAGCCCCAGGAAACCCGGCCCAGGTTCGTTGTAGGGCCGGTGCTGCGTGGTGTAGCACAAACTGACATACGGCGGCGAGCCGGGCCGAACGGGTCCAAGAAAGTCGCTGGCGGCCGACCCAAAGTGGGGCCAGCCTCCGGCCGGCACCTGCTGCTCGTGATGCCCAGTCATGCACTGGTAGGAATAGTGGGCATCGCGGGCGCCGACCAGCGAGCGAATCGGCACCAGCTTGTCCATCATGCCGGCCATGCGCGGCAGGTGTTCGCAGATCTGAATGTCTGGCACCTTAGTCGCGATGGCACGAAACGGGCCGCGGATTTCGGCCGGTGCATCGCCTTTGATGTCGTACATGTCCTGATGAGGCGGACCACCGCACAGGTAGATCATGATGACCGACTTGTGCGACCGCTTGCCCTCCGCACTTGCCTCCGCTTGCAAGAGCTGCGGCAACGTGAGGCCGCCGAACGCCATGCCGCCGATGCGCAGCACATCGCGGCGGGTGACGCCGTTACAGAACCGTTGCCGCGCATTCGGCCTGCCGAGAATCGATAGCATGGACCACCCTGGTTTTCGTCTTCCGAAACGGACAGCGATCAATCTATCAAAGTGCAGCGATGCGTCCAATGGGCGCAGCAGCCGCGCCACTCGCAATCGAATGGCCCGCCCACCAGGTGACGCTCAGCGTCTCTCTCGCCGCAGGTGCGCCGACCACCTCGCCGCCCGGGTGCCGACGGCCCTGTCCTCAGTCGTCGGCACGATTCCCGGTGCGCCGCCGAGCGCCTCTTCGCGCGGATCAAACGATGGCGCATGATGTGAATTCCATTCGCGCAGGATGCCACGGTTCCCGAACGCCGATCCGCTTGCCGGGCCACGGTTAAGACCATGAAAATCACGCACGTCGAAACCTTCCCCGTTCGCATTCCGCTCAAGCCCATCCGGCAAATGCGCTCGTCGCTGGGCGAGCACCTCGTCTCGAATTATCTCCTGGTGCGGCTGGGGACCGACGAGGGGATTGACGGCGTCGGCGAGGCCACGGTCATGCCGCGCTGGAGTGGGGAGACGGTCTGGTCCGCCCAGGCGCTGGTCGATCACATCCTAGGCCCGCTGATCGTCGGTCGCGATCCGACGAACATCGCCGACATCGACCGCGTGCTGGACCGCGCGTGCGCCCATAACTGGTTCACGAAGGCGGCCCTCGAGATGGCCTGCTGGGACATCCGCGGCAAGGCCGAGGGCAAGCCGGTCTACGAGCTATTGGGCGGGGCCAAGCGGCCGCTGGAGTTTCGCTGCCGGTTCTCGATGGGGGCCTACGACCTCGACCGGGCACGCAAGGTGGTCACCGAGCGGCTGGCCTCCGGCTTCGACACGATCAAGGTCAAGGTCGGCGGCAGCACGAACGTGGACAGCGTGGAGGAGGACATCCGCCGTGTCAGCCTGGTCCGCGAGCTGATTGGCCCGGACCGGCACATCGTCATTGACGCCAATTGCGGCTGGGACGCCGAGACGGCCGTCCGGGCCGTCAACGCCATGGCCGAACTGAACATCGCCCTGGACGAGCAGCCCACGCCCGACGGCGACTACGCCGGCATGGCCCGCGTGCGCCGCGAGACCAGGCCGCCGGTGATGGCCGACGACATGTGCTTCAACCTGGTGCACGCGCATGAGCTGGTGCGGGGCCAGTGCTGCGACGTGATCAGCGTCTACCCCGGCAAGAACGGCGGCATCGGGCGCAGCAAGGCCATCGTCGATTACGCGGCGGCCAACGGCGTCGCCTGCTCGATCGGCTCGAACCTGGAGTGGGACATCGCCACGGCGGCCATGTGCCACCTGATCGTGGCCTGCGAGAGCCTGCAAGTCGAAAAATACCCCGGCGACGTGCTGGGGCCGGATTACCACGAGTTCTCGATCGCCCGTAACCCGATCGCCATCAAAGGCCCGGTGGTGCGGACGCCGAGCGGGCTGGGGCTGGGCGTGGAGGTGGATTGGGACATGGTGGGGAAGAACCTTTGCCCCGTATGAGTTTGCCCCGTCGGGCTCGTCTACTGAGCGACCCCCGTCGGGCTTGCCCCGACGGACTCATGACTTCTTGCCGGGCATGGCGTCGATGCCTCAACTCGCACCGCTCTACACTGCCGCCAATTGCCGGATCGCGTACCAGCTCAACTGGTCGCTTTCCGTATTCGGGCGGGCGGTGCTTCCGCCAGCGCAGCAATGGATCGAAGAATTGAAGGCGGCCGTCGAACCGGATGGCGTGCGCATTCTGGAGCACCGTTTCGTGCAGCCGCACGTATTGCAATTCTTCCTGACCAGCCGACCAGAGGTTTCACCGGCCGACGTGGTGCGCTCGATCAAGGGCCGCCTGCAATACCTCATCAAGGCCCAGTTCCCGCGGGCGTTCCGCCGCAACTACCGCATCGAGAGCGTCGGGAGCGCGAACCTCGAAACGATTGACGGTTACGTGGCCAGGCAGCTTGATCGCCATCCGATGGCCGATTCTCGCGCGCGTGACGTGTTAGGGCGCCTTCAGTACTTCGATCCGTCCGCGCACTTGGATGACATTCAGTACAGCAATGCCGGCCAGTTCATCTGGAATTTGCACGTGGTCTTGGAGAATGCGGCCGGCTGGCACGAAGTGCGCGAAGAAGTCTTGGCGGCGATGCGGGACATGATTATTCGGGACAGCCGGGCAAAGAGCTACCGCCTGTCCCGCATCGGCTTGGTGAGCAACCATCTCCATGTGACGCTGGGCTGTAACATGACCGATTCTCCGCTTTGCGTGGGCTTGGGATTGCTCAACAACCTGGCCTTCGTGAACGACATGAAGGCGGTGTTCAAGTACAGCTTCTATGTCGGGACGGTAGGAAACTATGACCGGCACGCGATTCGGCGAAAGTTGGCGGAGCGCAGCCACTGAATCACTTGATCCGTCGGGGCGAGCCCGACGGGGCCATTGCTAACTTCCAATCGCTCTGGTAGCTGGCCAGTCACATTGCCGTCGGGGCAAGCCCGACGGGGTTGCATGCTACGATGATCTCAGCGGGCCAAAACAAGTGTCTCGGGGAAGTCGCGTCCGCAGCGTCGGCTAACCCCGCTTGGGCTCATTTCGCCGTCTCGCGCCAGTGCGGCTCGTTGATTGCGCCAGACTTGCGCGCAAGTGACCATCCATGACGGTGTTCTCGAACAGCACCATGCCTGTGACAAAGAAAATCCGCTGGGGCGTCCTCGGGGTCGCCAAGATCGCCACCGAGAAGGTCATTCCCGCCATGCAGGCCGGGGAGCTGTGCGGGATCGTCGCCATCGCCTCGCGCGATAAGCGGAAGGCCGAGGCGGCGGCCGCGCGGCTGGGAATTGCGCGGGCGTACGGGTCGTACGAAGCGCTGTTGGCCGATCGCCAGATCGACGCCGTCTACAATCCGCTGCCCAACCACCTGCACGTGCCGTGGTCGATCAAAGCGCTCGAGGCCGGCAAGCACGTGCTGTGCGAGAAGCCGATCGCGCTGTCCGTGGCCGAGGCCGAGACGCTGGTCGCCGCCGGGCGGCGGCAGCCGCGGTTGAAGCTGATGGAAGCCTTCATGTATCGGCTGCACCCGCAGTGGAAGCTGGCCAAGCAGATCGTGGATGAGCAGCGGATCGGCCAGCTCCGGACCATCGCCACGGTGTTTTCGTACTTCAATCGCGACGCCGCCAACGTGCGCAACCAGGCCGAGATCGGCGGCGGCGGACTGATGGATATCGGTTGCTACGCGATCTCGCTGTCGCGGTTCCTGTTCGCCGCCGAGCCGCGGCGCGTGCTGGGCAGCGTGGAACTGGATCCCGACTTTGGCACCGACCGCCTGGCCAGCGCCGTGCTGGAGTTCGACCGCGGCACGTCGATCTTCACCGTCAGCACGCAGCTCACGCCCTACCAGCGGGTAAACATCCTGGGCACCGAGGGGCGCGTGGAGATCGAAATCCCCTTCAACGCCCCACCGGACCGACCGTGCCGACTCTGGCACACGACGACTGCCGGCGCGGCTCAAGAGACCAAAGAGATCGCGTTGCCGGTCTGCAACCAATACACGATCCAGGGCGACACCTTCTCGCGTGCGGTCTTGGACGACACGCCGGTGCCCACGCCGATCGAGGACGCGGTGGCGAACATGCGGGTCATCGAGGAGCTGCTGCGCGGCGCCCACGCGGCCCAGCGGCGAGCCTAGCTAGGTCGGCTACGCCGTGTTCCCCGGTCTGGCGATGCTCTTCGCGCGATTCCCCACGCGGACGCACGAGTGCCACAGCCAGGCGGCTTGGGTCCTGGCTGCTGACCACATCCACTGCGCGGCCTCTCTCTTCCAGCCAGGCTTCCACCCTTTCGCGAACGTACTTACCCCGTCGGGGTCGCGGAACAGCAGCCGCACGTCTTCCGTCACGTTCACCCCGTGGAAGTCGCCGCTCAGCGTGCGGACGTAGGCATAATCGCCCCGGGCGAACGCCACCGCGAGTGACAGGAACGCCGTCTCGTCGGCGTAGGCGTTGGGCAGAAACCAGAATTCCGCCGCCTTCGCCTTCAGCCATGCTTCCAGGTTTTCCAGGCTGGCGTCCGTTGCATCAGGACGATTCCCAAACAGCCCTTGTACGTAGAGCAGCCGGACGCGCACGATGTTCCACCCGATCGCCCAGCAGACGAGGCCGAACGTCATAAACCGCAGCCCCAGCGTGAGCGCCGAAGGCACGCCCGTCTCATGGCCGAGGCGCAGGCCAAGCGTATCGAGGCTGTTGAGGAGCAATCCGCCCGCCGTGGTATCCAGCGCGAACAGGCAAGCGTTCCATAGCCGGCCGCCCAAGTCTGCTGCTTGATCCATGCGCAAGGCGATGGCAATCTGCACGCCCAAGAGCACGCCGACCAGGGCCCACAGACCGACCAGCATGCTGGGGTCGAAGACGTCGTCGAGTCGGCCGAGGCGGAAGCGGTCGTTCTTGCGGTCCCCGCCCTGGGCTTCGTCCTGCGGCATGGCGGCCGGGCCGCCGTTGCCAGAGGGCGATGGCTCGGGCGGCGCGAAATGCACCGACGTGTCGAACTGCGTCAGTCGCACGACCGCCACGGCCACGATGGCCGCTCCGCCCAGAATGTACAGCAGCGGCTCCAGCAAGGCGTCGGGAAACACGAACAGCACCAAAGCCGCGGCCACGGCGGCGATCACCATCCACAGCGCAATCCCCAGCAGGCACCAACCCGCCAATCGCAGGGCGCCATCGCTGGTCCAGCGCTGAAGATGCCGCACGGTTTGCAGCAGCAGGGCCTGCACGCGGGCTTGGTCCGAAGTGACGTTGCCCGTCCCTTCGATCTGTGCGATGAGTTGGCGCGTCTCGTCCGAGAAGGACTCGTCCGCGGACGTGAGCGACAAGCCGCGCTCGGTGCCCTTGACCACGCGGAAGGTGACCGTTTTGTCTTTGCGGTGCGGTCCCTGCGAGTTTGGCGCACCGTTTCCAGGCGAACCGTCGTCTTCTCCGAGATGAACTAAGGCCGCAGCCTTCTTCCCCTCAGACTCCTCCGGGTTGTCGCACCACTCAACGAATCTGCTGTCGGGATCAAAGAGCCGCACGCCTTGCCGCGACCCGTATGCCTGGCGAATCTCGTCCGTCGTGGACAGTCGGAAGCCGTCGGCGTCGGCGTCGCGTTTGACGCCCCACGGTTTACGAAAGCCCCAGACGCCGCCCAAGACCTTCTCGTAGTACGGGCGGAGGCCCTCCTCTTCGCTGAGCGCGTTGCAAAAGTCCACCGCGTCGTACCAGGAGACGCCGACGACCGGCGCGCTGCCGTCGCCACTAAATGGGCGCGTCGCCGTGAGGTCGTTGTATTGCGCTTCCGTCACCGCACGCAGGCCGACAAACAACGGCTCGTCGGGCGGTTCCAGATGCACGAACACCAGCCGTTTGCTGCGCTTCGCTTCCCAGATCGTGTCGCCGCTGGGCGGAATCGGCAGCATGTGCCTGGCGTTCAGCAGCGGCCGCGTAATGCTCGACACCACCCAGAGACATCGCTGGAGCATGGCATTCACGCGCAAGAGCCAGTTAAGAGGGGTTTAGGGTTTAGGGTTCAGGGTTCAGTATGATGGCACTATGACCCAGTCTCCTGAACCCTGAAAACTGGGGCTGCTTTGCAATTCTAGGTTGTGCCCCCGACTGTGCCTACGGCACTGAAGCCGCCAGCGCCTCGCCCAGGCGGCGCATCCCCTCGGCGGTGGTGATCCGCGGCTCGTAGCCGAAGTCTTGCCGGGCACGAGAGATATCGAAGTAGTGCGACGTGCTGAGCTGCGCGGCCAGAAAGCGGGTCATCGGGGGCTCCGCGCGCAGCCGCAACAGGCCGTAGATGCCCTCCAGGGCCGCCCCGACTCGCCAAGCCGCCTTGGCGGAGATCGTCTTTCGCACCGGCGGCAGCCCGGCCAGTTGCAGGATTTCGTCGATCCACTCCCAGCAGTTCACCGGTTCACCCTGGCTGATGAAATAGGCACGGCCGGCGACGGGGGAATCCGCGGCCAGTGCCTCGGCCGCCTGGAGGTGCGCTTGCGCGGCGTTCTCGACGTACACCATGTCGATCAGGTTGCGGCCGTCGCCGACCCGGCGCAGCCGCCCCGCCTTGGCCCGCGCAATCAGCCGGGGAATCAAATGCTCGTCGCGCGGCCCCCAGACGAGGTGCGGCCGCAGCACGCAGGTGAGCAAGTCATCGTATCCGTTGGCGCCCAGCACCTCTTGCTCGGCCAGGGCCTTGGTATGCGGGTAATGACAGAGCCAGCGCGTCGCGTACGGCGTCGTTTCGTCCACGCCGCACTGGTCGCCGCCGTCGAACGTGACACTGGGGCTGCTCGTATAGATCAGCTTCCTGACGCCCCGCAGCAGGCAGGCCTCGATCACGTTTCGCGTGCCTACCGTGTTGATGCCGTAGTAATGCGACCACGGCCCCCAGATGCTCGCCACGGCGGCCACATGGTAAACAACCTCCACGCCCTCGCACGCGGCCGCCACCGCCGCCGCGTCGCGCAGGTCGCCGGTGTGCTGCTCGACGCCCAGCGTATCGAGCGCTACATATCGCCCGCGCGAGAACGACCGCACGTGCTCGCCGCGCGCCGCGAGCAGCTCGACGATGTAGCGGCCGAGAAACCCGCCGCCGCCGGTTACGAGACTAGTCACAAATCATGGTTCTCCCAGCGCGGCGGAGCGGCAACCGAAGAGACCACGGATGACGCGGATCACACGGATTCAACAAATGTTTCTCATCCGTGCCATCCGTGGTCAAGTCTCTGCGTTGGACTTCTCCGACAAGTACGCCTTGATCACCTCGATCCGTCCGAGAAAGGTCTGGGAGGTGCGAGCAGCGCACGCGGGAGCACTCAGGCGGATAATGAATGCCTTCGTCTCGCCCGCAATAGTCACTGATTGCACGTTGTCGGCCATAAACCGGACCTTTGCGGCAAGATTCTATCGGGAAAACCGGCCTCGCGCAATTGCTAAACTGTCAGTGCAGCACTAGCATCGCCAACGTTGCAAGGATTCAACGGACAACCCGCGTCGTCACGCCATGCCCAGCAACGTCATCCTTTACCTCGGAAATCTCGTTCTGCCGGACCGTATCCTGTCGCAGGGCGCGATCCTCGTCCGCGATGGTCGGATCGTCGCTGTCGGCCCTAAACGCGAAGTCGGGCCGGCAGTCGGAAACGACACAGCACGCGTCGATGCCGGCGACGGCTACATTGCCCCCGGCTTCGTCGAGCTCCATTGCCACGGCGGCTCCGGCTGCGACTTTATGGACGGCACGCCGGAGGCGTTTCGCACGGCGCTGGCCGCTCATGCTCGGCATGGCACGACGAGCATCTGCCCCACGACCACGGTCGCCCGGCACGATCAGATTCTCCGCGTGCTGGAGCTGTGCCGCCAATTCCAGGCCGAGCGGTCGGCCGACGGCGCGCGCGTACTCGGCTGCCATTTCTACGGACCGTACTTCAACTACGAGGCCCGCGGCGCCCATCCGGGCGGCGTCCGCAATCCCGATCCGCGGGAGTACGAAACCTATCTCCAGTTCGCTTCCTCCATCACCAACGCCACCGTCGCGCCGGAGCTGCCGGGTGCGGAGCAGTTTGCCCGGGCCTGCGCCGCCCGCGGCGTGCGGACCAACACCGGACATTCGCACGCCACGTTCGAGCGGATGGCGGCGGCCGTCCGCTGGGGCGTGCGGCACATCGATCACCTGTACTGTGCCATGTCGGACAAGACCAAGCTGCGGCAGAAGCAGAACTATCCGATGCAAGGGGGCGTGCTCGAAGCCACGCTGTACTTCGACGAGCTGACCACCGAGGTCATCGCCGACGGCAAGCATCTTTCGGCCGACCTGCTGCTCTTGGCCCTCAAGCTGAAAGGCCCCGACCGGCTGGCCCTGGTGACCGACTGCAACCGGGCCATGGACATGCCGGACGGGCGTTATCTCATCGGCCCGCTCGATGGCGGCGAGCCGATGGACCGCCGCGACGACGTAGGCATCATGCCCAACGGCACCGGCCTGGCCTCCAGCGTGCAAGGCATGGACCACATGGTTCGCACGTTCGCCCGGATGACCGGCCGGCCGATTTGGGAGGTGGTCCGCATGGCCTCGCTCACGCCGGCCCGCATCGCCGGGCGGGACCGGGAGATCGGCAGCTTGGACGTCGGCAAACGGGGCGACATGCT
>JBGQHD010000017.1:0-16246 GCA_041497795.1 Planctomycetia bacterium | reverse complement strand
TCCTTCATCAAGGCCCTTGACTCTCCCGTAACGGGAGGCCCTCTGCTGCTCGTTGCGTTTCGCTCACCGCTTTGGGGCAGCCCATGTACGGCATCGGCGAGTTCTCCAAGATCACCGGGCTGAGCGTCAAGACGCTCCGCTTTTATCACGAGCAGGGGCTGCTGGTCCCCAGCGCGATCGACGAGCAGACGGGCTACCGGTACTACGGCCCCCAGTTGGCCGAGACGGCGCGCATCGTCACGCGCCTGCGGGCGCTGGAGTTCTCGCTGGCCGACATCGCCGAGATGCTCGCCAAGCACGACGACGAATCGGACATCCTCGACTACCTCCAGCGCCACCGAGAGACGATCCAAGCGAAGCTCCGCCAGTACCGCCAAATCAGCCAGGCGTTGGACAAGATCATCACTCAAGAACGGGAGGTCCGCCACAGCGCTTCCTTCGAAATCCAGGAAAAGAGCGTGCCCGCGATGCTGATCGCCGGCATCCGTATGAAAGGCCGGTACTGCGACTGCGGGCCGGCGTTCGCCAAGCTCGGCCGGCGTTGCGGCTTCCGGATCTGCGGCAAGCCGATGCTGCTGATCTACGACATGGAGTATCGCGAGGAGGACGCCGACTTCGAGCCCTGCATGCCGGTCCGCGGCGGCAAGTCGGCCGACGGAATCGACGTCCGCGAGCTGCCCGGCGGCCGCGCCGTGACCCTGCTGCACCAGGGGCCGTATGACGAGCTGGGGCGCTCGTACGCCAAAGTGCTCGACTACGTGAAACGCCAAGGCTGCGAGATCCAAACGCCCTGCCGCGAGGTCTATCTCAAGGGGCCGGGCATGATCTTCAAAGGCAACCCGAAGAAGTACCTGACCGAGATTCAGATGCTGATCGCCGAATGACGGGCCGGCGTGCAGACCCTCGGCTCAAGAGCCGCGTCAGGCTACCTTTGCAACGCGAGGCGGCGCGAGGGCGCGCTCGCCTTACTCGCCTCCTCGCTTTCCGGCTCATGGACCGGCGCGGCCTGCCGCGCTAGAATGGTTCCAGGCCGCTGCATTCTCCGTTTCTGCGGCACGCGGCATGTCTGGGCGTCAGCGCGGAAATGCGGAAGGAGCAGATTGTGAATCTCTCGACAAGCCAGCCAGGCCCCGCCTCGCTCGAACGCAAGTTCGCCGAGGTTTGGGACGATTACAGCCAGCGGGCTGAGGTGAACAAGCGGCGGTACAAGCTGCATCGGCTGCTGAGCCGGCCGGTGCTGCACATCAGTTGGGTGATGCTGCTCTTGGCGCTGGGGGTGGTGTTCGCGCCGCGCACGCAATTGACGGAGGCGGTTCCCTACCTGGTGCCGGGCTTCAGCCTGGTGGCGTTCGTCTTCGCGTTCTGGCAGATGATCACCGGTTACCGCGAGTCGTGGATCACGTACCGCACGGCGACCGAGCATCTGCGGCAGGCGTATTTCCGCTATCGCATGGGGCTGCAACCCTTCGCCGGCCCCGCTGCGCCGCGAGAACTCGAGCGCGAGCTGGCCCGCGTCAACAAGTTCGTCCACGAGACGAACGAATCGCCGCCGGGGCCGCTGGTCACACTCTGGCGGCTGTGGCACATGAAGTCGCCCGTTCAGCGAAATGCTCCGGGTGTCGAGCGCAGCGGGCCAGGCGGCTCGCCCCCCCGCGTCGGGGGCACCGCGATGAGCTCCGCCGACCCCGAGACGTTCCTCAGCTCCTACATCGGCGACCAGCAGCTTTGGCACTACGAGAAGGCCAAGACCTACCTCTGGCGGTTCATCGCCCTGCAGGCGCTGATCCTGCTGGCCAGCGCCGTGGGCGTGTGGCTGAGCTGGCAGTTTGGCCCGGAAATCTGGATCATGGGCCTGCTGGGCACGGCCAACATCCTGATGATCTACATCGGCGACTTCTTCGATCTGTCGGCCTTGTTCCAGCGGTACTACTACGTGGTGGCCGAGCTGCGGCGGCTGGGGCACGAGTATCGCGTGGCCGAGGGGCCGTTCGCCGGGCTGTCCGACGACGAGCGGCGCACGCGGCTGGCCGCCGAAGTCGATCACGTGCTGGCCCGCGAGTTCGATTATTGGCACGCCCGCGCCGGCAAATCGCCCAAGGAGCGGCCGGCGAGCGCGGCGGACCTTGCTGGGCCGAGCGCTTCCTGAGTTCGATGGTCCACCCCGCTGGCGGAGGCGATTTCCCGAACTAGGGCACCGCAGAGGAGCACGCCCATGCATGAGCACCGATGGCGACGCTGGTTCCAACTGAGCCTCAAGTCGCTGTTCTTCGTGACGCTCGTCGTCGCCGCGTTCTTCGGCGGGCTGACCACCGAGCGCCGACTTGCGGAACAAGCCATGCAAGAAGCCCAAGCGGCGATCACACAGAAATGCGCCGTGCGGCAAATCGAAAGCCTGGGCGGCAACATCTGCTTCGACGGCAGATACCGTTTGTACGAGTCACGCCATGCCCGGTATCCGGCAGACGACGAATCGGCGACGTCCGCCCGCGTCACCGGCGTCAGTTTTCGTGGCACGCGAATGAACGACGACGGCTTTCGGCTTTTTCAGCACGTCGCAAAGAAAGCCGGCCTGCATCAGATTGAGCGACTCAGTATCGCTGGAACGCAAGTTGCGGATGCCGGCCGGCTATCGGAGATGGTGCAACTCTATTGGCTCGACATTGGCGGAACGCAAATCCGTGACGTGTCCCCCTTGCGTTCCTTGACCCACTTGGGCGTCCTCCTCATGGATGGATTGGATGTTCCTGAAGAATCGATAGCCGAGCTGCGCAGGGCCTTGCCTGGATGCACGATCTATCATGCCACTGAGTACGATGGGCCTTCGTCGGCATCCGGCATTGAACTGCCATGACGTTGCCGCTGGACACTTGCGGGACAAACGCCACGGCCGAGCATCGCATGGCCTACGCGACGGGGTGTACCTCCTACCCCGCCTCGCGGGCCGCCGCGCCTTCCGGCATCCACGCCGCCCGCCGCCTGGGGTTGCGATAGAGCACTTCGGCCAGGAGTGCTTTCGAGCCCGCGACGCCCGGCGTGCGCTCGTGGTGCCAACGGTCGTCGGTGGGCACGTGCCCGTCAGCGAGTGGCCAGGGGTCGAAGGGCGCTCGCCCCAGCGCGACGGCCAGCTTGGTCGAGTCCATGCTGACGTTGCCGGCGCGGGGCGGCATCGGTCCGGCCAGGTGGCGGGGGATGCCGATCAGCAGCTTCGGGTCATAGCCGCCGACGCGGTTCACGATCTGGGCGATCTGGAACAAGCTCAGCCGCCGCGGCCCGCCGGCGTGGTACAGCCCGCGCAGATCGCCGGCCAGGACCTCCTCGCAGACTTCGCTGAGGCAGTCGGTGTAAGCCGGCGTGCGGATTTCGTCGAAGTACAGCGTCGCCGGCCGGCCGTGCTTGAACCGCGATTGGATCCAGTCGATCGCCCCGGCGTGCCCGTTGAAGCTGACGCCCATCGGCAGCGAAATACGCAGGATGCAGGCCCGCGGGTCGGCCGTCAGCATCAGCTCCTCGGCCACGGCCATGCTTCGGCCGTAGACGGTGACCGGATCGGTTCGGTCGCGTTCGAGGTAGCCACCGCCGCCGTCGCCGGAGAACACCAGGTCGATCGACAGCCGCACCAGCCGCACTTCGCGGTCGCCGACGACCTCCAATAGGTTCCGCGTGGCCGCAACATTCATCGTCCAGGCCACGCGCGGGTCCAGCTCGCAGTGCTTCAGCGCGCAGTTGCCGCCGCAATCGAGCACGGCGGCGAAGCCGTGCTGGTCGAAGAGGCGCGCCAGCGTCTGCCGGTCTTCGACGTCGCAGACTTCGATGCCCGGCCCGCGCAGCCGCCAGTTGTTCCGCGGCCGGATGCCCACCACGCGGCCGGGATATCGCTCCTGAAAGTACCGCCAGGCGTTGTAGCCGGCGACCCCGGCGATGCCGGTGATCAGGAGCGGCAGCCGCGCGGCAATCGGAGAGGTGACCTGACGCAACGTCATCCCGCAACCTTACGAAACTCGCGACGTTCCCGGAAGCCGGAAGGGAGCGGCGGGTAGCTGAACTCGCCAGAGTTCAGCCTGTCCGAAGTCTGGCGACTTCGGCTACCCGCGGCTACCTGGCCGCCGGCGACTCGAAGAACTCCTCATCCCGCAGGTCGGTCACGAACATGTGCCCCGGGCTGTGCGTGATGGCCAGCTCGCAGCGGGCGTTCTCCAGCGCCACTTGCGGCGTCACGCCGCAAGCCCAGAAGACCGGCACCTCGCCCGGGTGAATGGTTGCCGAGTCGCCGAAATCGGGTCGGCCGATATCGTGGATGCCGATGGCGGCCGGATCGCCGACGTGGACCGGCGCGCCGTGCATCCGCGGATAGCAGCCTGTGATTTCGCGCACGCGCTCGACCTGATCCGGCGGATACGGCCGCATGCTCACCACGAGCGGGCCTGTGAACTTGCCCGCGCCGCGGCACGGAACGTTCGTGCGGTACATCGGCACGTTGCGTCCTTCGTCAATGTGCCGCACGGATAGCCCGGCAGCGCGGAGGGCCCATTCGAAGGTGAAGGAGCAACCTAGCAGAAAGCCGACGAAGTCGTCTCGCCACAGCCCGCGAATGTCGGTCGGCTCGTCGTCATCCCGCGCGCCACGGCGGAACACGCGATACTTCGGCACGTGAATCCGCAAGTCGGCGGTCGGCGCAGCGCGGCGCGGCACCGGATCGCCCGGCGCCGTGACATCGATCAGCGGGCACGGCTGACGGTTGAGCCGGCAAAACTCCTCGAACTCCGCCGCGTCTCGGCTCGGCAGAATGACGACGTTGCACTGCACGTAGCCCTGGGCCAGGCCGGCAGTCGGCTCCGCGAACTGTCCCGCGCCGATAAGGCGGCGCAGCTCGTTGGGCGCGACATTGCTGAGGTCAAGCTGCGGCACGGTTCTCCTTATCCTGCTCAACTACGTCGCCAGCACCGGCAAGCTCGCCCGGCCGTTCGTGCTGGCCTTATAGACGTGTTGTCTGACACGCAAGACGCGAGCAGGTCGCGCGTACTCGGCGGCATCACAGCTGCATGGCTGAATGGCGCGGAATGTGCGTCCCTGCCCCGACCCGTCAGCGCTGTATTGTTCTATACGGTCCATTCCGTCGCGTTGCCCCTTTGCAAAATGAGCGGAAGCTCTTGGACCCGGGCGGAGGCCAAATCCGCGCACCTCGGCCAGTCGTTCAGCATTCGATGGACTTGGGCCGCTTGGGGTTCGTTCGTTAGTCTTTTCGCAGCTTCAATCAGCTTTTCATGGAGATAGTCCACCGTCAGCGTCTTCCTCAAGAACCGCACATTGTCGTCGAGCCAGCCACGGTCGTGAATGAAGCTGTCATTCGCCCAAAGGGGAGGCACAGAGTATTGGGGAGCAGAATGTGGCGAGTTCTTGGGAAAGAACGGGTTTTCGTCATCCCAATACATCAAGGCCGAGCAGTACTTGCTGACCGCAACAGCTCGTCCTGCCGTGGCCAAAGACCACCACGCATCCCAAACGAGATCAATGCGCGGCACAACCAGGCCTAGGGAGTTGAAGCGAAACAACCATCCTCCCGGGAAGCGCTTGATACCCGGTGTCGACTCAGTGCAGCTGCTCTCGGCAGTATCGAGACGTGCCACAAAGCTGTCTCGGAAAAACTTGAAGATCGCCTCTCGCTGGGACGCTGTGACATGTTTGTCGAGAATAGCACCACGGAGGAGCGCATAATGGAATTCCGAGTCTCCGTGTGCACAGTCTTCGTTCCTCATGAGCGTACTGTGCCAGTCCATCAGGCACACAGGAAACAGATAAGCAAAGAGGTCTGGCTGAAGCTCCACGTAGGCCAGATCGTGGTAATAGAACCACAAATCATGTGCTTCGATCTGGTCGTGAGGAGTCCGTGCAATGCGCTGCAGGTCGTGGTCGGCGTAATCGAACTGTCGCTCCGAGACGTGAACGGGCGGCCGAGGGTCACCGAAAATGGCACGGACTCGCTCCCAACCGATTGCTTCGGTGGCTTGAGCCCGGCGCGTAGACATGCTGGACCTCGGATGACAAATGACACGAGTCAATCTTACTCCCACCTTCGCCGTGAACCAACGTCTACACCCGGCCTCTGAACTTGCAGCGCGGCTTGAAAAGACGCATCAACGTGGCTACGTCGCCAGCACCGGCAGGCTCGCCCGGCCATCCGTGCTCGGTCGTTCCGGCGGGTCGTCCAGAAGCTGATAGAACACGTTCCGCCGCCGCGGCTCGTAGCCGGCTTCGCGGATGCACTCCTGGATGTCGTCGAGCGTCAGGTAGTGCACCGTGCCGGCGGCGGCGACGACGTTTTCCTCGATCATCAGGCTGCCCATGTCGTTGGCGCCGTAGAGCAGGGCCAGGTGGCCGATCTTCTTGCCCTGCGTGACCCAGCTCGATTGGATGTTGGCGAAGTTATCGAGGTACAGCCGGGCCACGGCCTGCGTCTTGAGGTACTCGAACGACCCGGCCGGCGGCACGTGGGCCATGGCCTCGGTGCCGGGCTGGAAGGTCCAGCAGATGAAGGCGGTGAAGCCGCCCGTCTCGTCCTGAAGCTGCCGCAGCCGCTCCAGGTGCTCGATGCGGTCGGCCAGCGTCTCGACGTGGCCGAACATCATCGTGGCCGAGCCGCGGCCCCCCAGCTCGTGCCACTCGTGGCAGACGCTGAGCCACTCGTCGGTCAGGCACTTGCCGCGGGTAATCTCGTGCCGCACGCGATCCACCAGGATTTCGGCCCCGCCGCCCGGCAGGCTGCCCAGCCCCGCGTCGCGCAGGCGGACGAGGATGTCCCGCACCGGCAGCTTGAAGAGCTTATGAAACGCCCAAACCTCGGCCGGGCTGAAGCCGTGGATATTCACGCCGGGAAACCGGGCCTTGATGTCGCGCAGCAGCTCTTCGTACCACTCCAGCGACAGCGACGGATGAAAGCCGCCCTGCATCAGAATCTGGTCGCCGCCTAGCTCGACCGTTTCTTGAATCTTCTGATACAGATCCTCGCGCGAGATGACGTAGCCCTCGGCATCCTTCGGCTTGCGGAAGAACGCGCAAAAGTCGCAGACCGCCGTGCAGACGTTGGTGTAGTTGACGTTGCGGTCGATGTTGTAGGTGCGATAGGCCTCCGGATGCAGCCGGCGCGTGACGGCATCGGCCGCGCGGCCCAAGGCGGTGAGGTCGTGTGACTGGAGCAGGCGCAGGCCCTCTTCGGGCGTCAAGCGCTCATCGGCCATGGATTTGTCGAGGATGTAGTCAATCGAGGCGATCATACAGCTCCAGCGATCCGTTATTCAAAAGGACCATTCAGGTCCAGTGCACGAGCCGTCGCACCCTGACCCGTCCAAACGGCTCAAATTTGAAGCTCCGCGTCTTGCTGGGAAAGCTCCTCGGCCAAACCTTGCAGCGGATCTCTTTGACTCGAAGCGTGCTGCATTCCGGCGTACCATCACGCCGCGGCAAATTCCGTGTACTTTCGCCGCTCCGGCGGCTGAAAGCCCAGGACGATGTCCTTCTTCGGCACGCCCGCTTCTACGAGTCGGTCGGCGATGTCGAGATTTGTCATGTCGTCCTCGATCCATATCTTGCCGTCTTTCAGTCGCAGATGCACGGTCGTCCCGCGCACGCGGCGGCCGTCCTGCCAACCGATATTCATGAGCAGGTACTGACCGGCCCGATTGTCGCAGACCGAAACCGTTTCGAGGTCCTTCGGCAATCGGTCCTGCTGGCTCTCGACGGTCTTCGCAATGTCGCAAACGATGCGCCGACAGAGTGCCCGGTAGCGGCTCATCTTATCCATCGCTGGACCTCCTCAATACGTTGGTCAATCGCAAGCAGGGATAGCCGGCAGTGCGCGACGATCAGTTTGAACGCGGGGCGGCGAAGGAGTTGGTCGACGATCTCGTGTGGGGCGGCGAGCCAAAGTTCGCGATCCGGATCGACCTTGTTGAGCAGCGCACGGTAAACCGCGAATTGCCCGACGGCCATTTCCAATTCCCGGATCAGGGACGAACCCACGAAGCTCTTCGCCTCGACAGCAATCCTGCGGCCACCGCGCTGGGCGCCCAGCGTGTGCTCCGCGGCAAGATCGGCGTACACGGTCAAGTCGTCATATCGGACAGTCAATGGGTCGGCGGTGATCTCCCAGCCATCCTTCTTAAGCGCTACCACCGTTGCGCGGTGAATGATATCTCGGGACGGCATTCGCGTCAGGCCCACGTTGCTTGGCGATCTAAGCTTCAGATCAAACCGCTATGTCGCGCACTCAACGACGATGCCTGTTCCCTTGATTTCGAGGCTCTTCGCCTGCTCCCGAAACAGCTCCAGCCCCTGCCGCTCGCGCGGGCCGAGGTAGAAGTACAGGTTGTCGCGCAAATATGACAAGCACTCCGGCCGCGTTAACCCCAGCGGCGCGGCTTCGGCGGCGGCGATTTCTTCCAGGTGCTTTACGCCCAGGTCGCGGGCTTGGCTGAGGGCTGCGTCGATGCCGTGGAGATCGGTGTCGGAGCGGGCGACCCACATGGCGAAGACGAACGGCAGCTCGGCCCAGCGGCACCATTCGTCGCCCAGATCCCAGACTTCGGCGAACGGCTGCCGCGGCGAGTGGATCGCCCGGTCGCCGATCAAGAGCACGGCGTCGGCCGAGGTGTCGGCCACGGAATTGCCGATGGGCAGCGGCTCCAGCCGCGGCTCGATGCCGTAGCGCTCGCGCAGCAGGATGCGCACCAGGGCCACGCTGGTGCGCGAGCCTTCGTCCAGGGCCAGCGTGCGGATGCGGTCGGCCGGCACGCGGCTGAAGAGCTTCACGCTCAGTACCGGGCCGCGGCAAGCAATGCAAGCATCGGAGACGATGGTGTACGCCGGGTCGGCGAAGAACTCGATCGACGGGATCAGCGCCACGTCGAACCGGCCGTCGCGCAGGCCGTCGGCCAGGCGGCTGGGCAGGTCGAGGATCAGCTTGGCCTGCGGCGCCAGCCGGTCGAGCTGATAGATCAGCGGCTTGGTGTTGAGGTAATTGACGGCGCCGACGCGAACGCGGCCCAATCGGCTGCCGTTCGTCGCTTGGCTTACTGAATTCGGCTCAATCATAGATCGTGCGATTATACGTGCTGGCATTGCCGGCGAAAGGCTCGCCGTAAGGCGGACACTCTTGTCCGCCGGCCCCACAAGCTCGCTCATTCGCGTCCTCGATCCGGCTTCTTTCGAGTACGAGACGAACAATGTGTGACATGGCACACCTCGTGAGTGGCGGACAGGAGTGTCCGCCTTACGAGTAACCGCGAAACGCCGCCTGCTGGCAACGAGTCGATCTCTCGCGGCACGCTGGCGCGCAATACGTTTCCACTGCCGAGGATAGGTTGAGCGAGTGAGCAAACATGCCTTGACGGAGCAACGAAAATCGCCACAATTCCGGCCTCACGTCGTACCCGCCTCGCCGACGGAACTGCCAATCCGCAAAGCACTTGCGGACGCAACCCCGCGGCGGGGTCGGCCGCGTGGCGGCTTGGCCGAGGCCCTTCCCGCGGGCGTTCGGCGACGGCTTCGGGATGAAGTCGAGCTGGCCCCACGTTCGCGGCGGCAAGGAGGCCCACTCATGTCTCATCGGCCAGGCGCCCGTGGCGTCCATTTGCGCGAAGTGCTGCCGGACGCTCGACTGATTGGCGCCCAGGACGTCCGCGTCACCAGTTGCAGCGCCGATTGGCGCACCTGCCGGCCCGGCGACGTCTTCGTGCTGCTGCCGGAGGCCAAGCCGGAGAGCCAACTCCATCTGGAGAAAGCCCTCTCACGCGGAGCGGCAGCCGTGGTCGCCGAGGCAGCCGTCATCAAAGAGGCGGCCGTCATCAAGGAGGCAGGCGTCGTGCCGGGTGTCGGCACTCCGCCGGTGCCTACCTGTCTGGTCACTGACAGCCGAGCCGCCTTCGGCCAAATCTGCCAGGCCCTGGCCGGATACCCCAGCCAGTCGCTGAACGTCGTGGGCATCACCGGCTCGCGCGGCAAGACGATCACCAGCCACCTGATCTCCGGCGTGCTTTCGGCCGGCGACTACACGGCCGCCCTGCTGGGCAGTTTGTGCTCTTGCGACGGCATGGACACCAGTCCGCCGCCGCGATCGATCACGGCCCCGATGCTGGCCACTTGGCTCGGGCGCAGCGCCGCCCACGGCTGCACGCACGCGGTGATGGAGATTTCGCGCGAGTCGCTGGAGCAGTCGCGAGTGACCGGCGTGTCGCTCGACATGGCCTGCGTGACGAACGCCGTGGCCGAGGATACCGACGGCCGCTGCTCGCCGCACGTCACGTTGGCGAAGATCTTCGAGCATCTCTCGCCCGAAGGCGTGGCCATCGTCAACGCCGACGACGCCTGCGCCCGCGAGCTGCTGGCCGTCGTGGACACGCCGGCCCTCAGTATCGGCATCGACCGGGCGGCGGAAATCTCCGCCACGCTGGTCGAACAGACGCTCAGCGACCAGACCTTCTTGCTCTCGGCCGGCAGCGAGACGATCCCCGTGCGGACCACGCTGCTGGGCCGGCACAACATTTACAACTGCCTGTTCGCCGCCGCCGTTGGCTTCGGCTACGGCATGAACCTGACGGCGATCGCCCGCGGCCTGGAGTCGATCGAGTGCGTGCCGTCGCGGCTGGAGCGGATCGAGTGCGGCCAGCCGTTCGGCGTGTTCGTCGATCACGCCCGCGGGCCCGACTCGCTGGGGCACGCGTTGCAAACGCTGCGGCCCGTCACGCCGGGCCGCTTGCTCTGCGTGCTGCCGGCGTCGGCCGACTTGGACCGGTTCGAGAGAATTCGCTTGGGCCGCGTTGTCGCCCAGTTGGCCGACCAGGCGATCGTGACGCACGATCCGCGCACCGAGGCGGCCAGTCGCCAGCCGTCGCTGCTGAGCGACGTGGTGGTCGGGGCGCGAAACAAGGCCATGCTGTTGACGATCGCCGACCGGATCGAGGCGATCCGCTGGCTGCTGGGCTCCGCCGAAGAGGGCGACTGCGTGCTGGTGGCTGGCAGCTCGCCGCCTGCCCAGGGGGAGGACGACTGCGCGCGGACGGATGACCGGGCACTCGTGCGGCGGTTTCTCCAGGATGGCGCGCTCGTCGGTGCCGCCGGGCGCGCAGCAGCATGAGCGGACAAGGATGCTCCACGGGTTTTCAAGAAGTTGCCCACCAGCTCGAAGCTGGTGGCAGACGGGGAGTCGGCTGAAACCGAATGAATCAACCATGAGCGCTATCCTCGACACGATGCGGCTCGCCGTGGGCAATCGCACGATCTCGATCCACGCCGACGACGCCCTGGCGGTCCATGGCCGGATCGCCCACGTCCTTGATATCGACCAGGAGCAAATCGCGAGCGTGCGCGCGGACGGCATGTCAGCAAGCAGGCCGGCGGACGTGCTGGTCATCACCGATCTCGACGAAGCCGGATTCGAGGAAGGGGCCGACCTCGACCTGGCAAACGCCGTGACGCCGGACGGCTGGCTCGTGCTATCCGCGGATGACGCCACCCTCCGCCGCGAGGCCGCGTTGAGCCTTCAGCAGCATCGCGGGCGTGTGCTGTGGTTTGGGCGTGCCGCACACTGTGACATCGCGGCCACCGACATCGCCTTCACCGACGGCTGCCTGCGCTTCCGCATCGGACAGCAGTGGTTTCAGGCGCCGGCCTGGTCGAGATCTTCGCTCAAAGAGGTCTTGGCAGCCGTGGCGGTCGCCCGTATTTTTGGCGTCCCTTTAGAACAGGCGGCGGAGCGGTTAGCCCGATCGCGGCCGATCGGTTCGCGGCCACGGGTGGTAGACGCCCAGCACGTGACCATCATTCACGACACGGCGGATACCACGGCGGCGTCGCTCGGGCGGAGCTTGGACTTGTTGCGCGAGTTCCCGGCCGAGGGCCGGCGGATCGTTTGCTGCGGCGAGCTATCGGGCAACCCAGGAAACAACATTGACCGCGTGCTGGGCGAGGAGCTAGTCAGCCGTTGCGGCGCGGACGAGCTGATGGCCTGCGGCGCCACCGCCCATCGCGTGATGGACGCGGCCCGCGCGGCTGGCCTGCCGGCCCGCAGCGCCGGCGCATGCCGCGAGGCGGATGAAGCGGCGCGGCGACTGGCGGCGACGCTGAAGGTCGGCGAGGTATTGCTGGTGATCGGTGGGCCGGCCGAAGCCATGGCTCAACTCGTGGAACACGTTCGCGACTCCGCATGCGGCCCAGACACGTCCTACTCACACGTCGCGGCCGACGGCTTGGCCGCCCCACTCATCTCACTTCCGCAGTTCACGTCCTAATTCGTTCATCTCCGAGTTATTTCCATCACCCTTTGACTACGTGCTACCGCGCAGTCTTCCCAGGCCCACGTCCCGCGCGGGCATCAGGCTGCGAGACTGACCCGAGGATTCGGTGGCAGGCGGCGGGCATGTCCCGCCGCACGGCGATTTTGTGAGGCAGCTATTTGAAGTTCCGTTGCTTGTGCGGATCGTTTGCGGGAGCGGTCCGTACATACCCTCCCTCCTGGGTAGGAGCATTAAGCTCGCCGAACAAGCGGTTTCTGGGTCGGCCGCTCGGTGAGTGCTTCGCAACGGAACTTATGCTGAGCCCCGGGGCCGGCACCCGCCGCCCCGGTGGCTCAGGGACCACGTCCGCGGCTCGCGGGCCGAGAGGCCCCGAGCCGCGGATTTTTGTTGCGCCGGCCAAGCGCACGCGCCGTGCGTAAGGCGGACACTCCTGTCCGCCGACGCGGATCGTCTTGCCATCGCTCGTCGCGGGATCAGCCGGCAACTCGCAGAGCGAGTTGCCCACACTTTAGCTGCCCACACGGCGGACAAGAGTGTCCGCCTTACTTGGCCGGCCTGGAGACTTCCACGTCGGCGGAGCCGAAGGCGACGCCGTCGCCTTCCACCACCATGCGCACGTGGCAGGCTCCGCTAGCGGAGTCCGGCACCCGCAGCGTGGTCGTGAACTTGCCGGCCGGCACGGCGAACTGCACGGTCTGGAGCCGCGGATCGTTCGCCCGGCGATACGTCTCCTCGTACTCCCGCTGGGCCGTGTCGGTCAGCTCGAACGTGGTCCGCGCCCTGGGGAGGAAGGTCAAGCGGTCGCGGCGGACGACCAGCTCGACGGTGCCGCGTCCGGCGACGGTCGATTCGCCGCTGACCTCGAGCACACCGCCAGCAGCGGCCCGGCGGGGCACGTCGAGCTTGATCTCGCGGCTGTGCGGCACGCGCAGCAGCGGGTCGCCCAGCAGGTTGAAGAGCAGCACGTGTTCGGCGCGCTCGCCCGCCAGGTCGCCGTGCAGGCCCAGCGTGCCGGCCAGCCAATCGAGCGTCTTGCTCTCCGCGTCGTCGCGGCGGTCGCTGACCAGGCGGCGCTTGGCGTGCAGCATGATCTGGCCGACCGTCTCCCGCCGCTCGACGAACGTCTGCCGCATCATCTCCAGCCCCATCACGCCCATGGCGTAGGGCATCGTCATCCGCGAGCCGGCCAGCACCGCCACCGGTCCGCCGTCTTGCCGCAGCAGGTCTTCGGCCAGGCAATCCTGCGGCTGGTCGAAGGCCCCCGTGTAGCAGGCCAGGAACACGGCGATCGGCGGCCCCTGCCGGCAGCGCAGCTCCGGCACGTTGGAGCAGGCGAAGATTGGGAACGACTGCTTGCCTGGTGCATGCAGGTAATCGAGATACCGCCGCTCGCCGTGCCCGATGTAGACGAAGAACAAGCTGCCTTCGTTGAGCCGGTCCACCGTGCACTGATGAAACAGCCGCGGGTCGGGGCAGTAGGGGCTCTGCCAGCTTGCTTGCGTGAGCGTCGTCCCGTAGGCGGCGGGAATGCCGGTGGTGAGGAAGTGCTTGGCGCACGTTTCGATGGCGGCGTCGGCCAGCATGCCGAAGCCCCCCACGCCGGCCACCAGGTTGATCCGCCGGCACCATTCGCCTTGCCGCTCGCGCCGCTCGTAATCGATGATCTTGCCGACGATCGTCGCCAGCTCCTCGGGCGTGTCGGCGGTGAGCCGGCCGACGGGCACGTCGGGCACGCCGTCGCCGTCCAGGTCGCCATAGCCGTTGTCGCTGGCGATGTCCCGATCGGGGCCGAACTTGCGGATGATCTTGGCGTCGGTCAGGGTGGTCGGCACGCACCACTCCGGCTTGGTCGTGAAGCCTCCTGGGAGGAGGGTTGCCTCGGCATTGCCCAGCCCGCCGCGGGGCGTGCGGATCGGCGCCGGCCGATTGGGGGCCGCGTCGCCGACGAGCACGACGTAGTCGATCGGCTTCGTGCGAGCCCGCTGGCGGATCGCGCCCTGAATGTCCGCAGCCGTGCCGCGGGCATCGAAGAACTCCAGCGCGTGGCCCTGTTTGGTGCGGTGCTCCACCCAGGGCCGCAGGGCGTCCCGTAGTCCGGCCGGACAAACCACCGCGACGTCGGCGGCCGGGGCCGGCGTTGCCAGAACGAGCAACACGAGAAGGGATAGCCAGCGCATACCGCGACTTTACTCGCACCGCGAGGGGACCAGCAATGCCAGTTTGCTAGCCGCTAGCTTGCGTAGCCTGACTCTCCGAGTCGGGCGCCCGACTCGGAGAGTCAGGCTACGCTTTCTCGCCGTTTCATTGAAGTCTCGCCACCTGGCTGCCGATGGAATCTCCCGACACATTGCCGATCAAGCAATGCGCGGAGGGGGGCCTGCCGTCACAGCTCGAGTGCTTGCCGGCCGGCGCGCGCCATGAAATGCCGAAAGGCAGGCGCTCCACTCTTTCCCCCCGTCGCACGCCGTGAGCACGCCAGCCCTGACCGCAGCGCACGAATCGCTGGACGCCATTCAGCGGCGCATTGATCCGCCTCATTTCCCGCCGGGCGTGGCTCCGCCCGACTTGGCTTCTCTGGGAGATGCCGCCGACGGCCTCCCACGGCTCGACGACGACGGGGCGCCGGGCAGCGAAGCCGACCAAGCCGAGACGCTCTGGTCGCACATGCGCACGCAAGCCCATCAGCTTGCAGGCGCGCTGCGCCGCCGCCAGCAAGAGCTGGACCGCCGCGAGGCGAACCTGCACGTCCTGGCCGAGCAGCTCGAACAAGAGATGCGCAGTGCCCGACTGTGGTGGCAGGGCCAGCTCGAGGAGCTGGCGCGGCGGGAGGAGGAGCTTCATCGCCGCGACGAGGAGATTGCCGTCGCAAGGGCCGAGGCCGAAAACGAACATCGAACGTCCAACGTCCAACATCGAACATCGAACGGTTCGTTGTTGGATGACGAAGGTTCGACGTTGGACGTT
Source organism: Planctomycetia bacterium (assembly GCA_041497795.1). GTDB lineage: Bacteria > Planctomycetota > Planctomycetia > Pirellulales > S012-138 > JBGQHD01. The sequence goes on along the minus strand of JBGQHD010000017.1, from coordinate 998 downwards.
GGACGTTCGACGTTGGACGTTCAAGAAGGCGCCGCCGAGCAAGATGGCTGCGCTGGCGAGGCTTCGGCGGCCGACGCGGCGAACGCCGAGACCGCCGCCGACGTGGCCGATCTCGAGTCCCGTCGCGAGGCCCTGCTCCGCGCCGAGTCGCTGTTGGCCGACGAGCTGGCCGACGTCGGGCGACAGCGGGACGAGCTCGAGGCGGCGGTCGCCGCCCATCGCCAGCAGGTGCGGGCCGCCGAGGCCGAAGCCGAGGAGGAGCGCCGTCGCACGGCGGAGGAGCTGGAGCACAAGCGGCAGGCGATTGCCCGCGAGACGGACCGCCTTGAAGCCCGTCGCGGCGAGCTGGAGCGCCTGCGCGACGAACTGCGCGAGGCCCAGCGAGAGACGCTGGAAGTCCGCCTGGCCACGGAAGAGCTTTGGTCACAATTATCCGGCGTGGTGCCTGCGGCGTCACTCACGCGGGCGATCGGCCGCATCCGGCAGCGGCTGACCGATCAATACCGCCTAGCCGCGACCGAGGTCGAAGACCAGAAGCGTGAGCTGGAATCGCTGCGCGGCCGATTGCAGCAGCATCACGACCGGCTCGCCAAACGGCAGCAGGACCTGCAGCAATGGTTCGAGCGCCGCCAGGCCGAGCTGCACGAGCAAGCCGAACGACTCGCCCTCCGGGAGGAGGAGCTGTCGCAAGAGCGAGCCGCCGTCGAAGGACTGCGGCAGGGCTGGCACCACGACCGCTGCCGGCTGCACGGCGAGCTGCGAGAGCTGCTGACGGGAGCCGCCTGATCGGCTCGCCAGTGTGTCCTATACTTGCGACGGACGGATGCGCAACGTCCAACATCGAACGTCCAACATCCAACGGTCCTACGTTCAGACTTGGATGTTCGATGTTGGATGTTCGATGTTCAACCTGTGGCGGCATCCCCACGTCAAGCGACGGGGCAGCGGCAGCAGAATAAGGGTCCACAGCCTTACAGCGTGCTGACGATCAACGGGCG
>JBGQHD010000016.1:0-16259 GCA_041497795.1 Planctomycetia bacterium | reverse complement strand
GGTCTCGGCCGTGCGCTCCAGGTCGTGCGGATAGTGGTTCTGACCACGGACGATGATCAGATCCTTCAGCCGGCCGGTGACGAACAACTCGCCGCCTCGCATGAATCCCAGGTCGCCGGTCCGCAGGTAAGATTCCCGAGACTGGCCGCCGGCCGCGTCGGCGAGATGGGCGGCGAAGGTCTCCAGCGTTTCGGCATGTCGCCGCCAATAGCCTTGGGCGACGCTGGGGCCCCGCAGCCAGATTTCGCCCACCTGATCGTCAGGGCAACGCGTGAACCGTGCAGGATCGACGATGACGATTTCCTGATCGGGCAGGCTGCGGCCGCAGCCCACGATCGCCCTGGCGTCGGACGAATCGGCCGCCGCGTCTACGACTCCATGCCGCTCCAGCTCGCGGCTGTCCGTCCAGCGGACGACGGGCGGCTGCTCCAGATAGCCGCCGGCGGCCAGCAGCGTCGCCTCGGCCAGGCCATAGCAGGGATAGAAGGCCTCGCGGCGGAAGCCGCAGGGGGCGAACTTCTCCGCAAAGGCCTCCAGGGTCTCCGCCCGGATCGGCTCGGCGCCGTTGAAGGCCACCCGCCAGCGGCTCAGGTCGAGGCCCGGCAGGTCTTCCTGGGTGACCTTGCGCAGGCAGAGGTCGTAGGCGAAGTTGGGGCCGCCGCTGGTCGTCGCCCCATATCGGCTGACGGCGCGGAGCCAACGCACCGGCCGTTGCAAGAACGCCATCGGCGACATGAGCACGTTGGGCCGCCCCACGTAAAGCGGCTGCAAGATGCCGCCGATCAGGCCCATGTCGTGATAGCCCGGCAGCCAGAACACGCCGGTGCCGCTGCGGGTGTGCTCGAACGCGTGGGCGATCAGCGCCGAGTTGTGCACCAGGTTACCGTGGGTGAGCATCACCCCTTTGGGCGTGCCGGTGGAACCGGACGTGTATTGCAGAATGGCCAGCGTATCGCCGCCGATCGACGGCTCCTGCCAAGCGGCCGCGACATGATCATCACCTGCCGGGTCATCGGGCGCGAGCCAATGCATCGAGCGGAGTTCGGGATATTCGTCGGCCGCGCTGCGCACCTGTCGGTGGACCGCCGCCGTGGTGAGCGCAAACCGCGGCTCGGCGTCGGCGGCGATGGCCCGCAGCCGTTCGAGCGTGCGGTTCATCCGCGGGGGATACGCCGGCACGGCGACCGCGCCGGCGTACAGACAGCCAAACAGCGCGGCGATGTAGTCGAAGCCCGGCGGAAAAAGCAGAAGCACGCGCTCCCCCGCCGCTCGCCAGTGCTGGAGCCGGGCGGCAATCCGCTGGGCTTGGAGGTCGAGTTCCGCGTACGTCAGGTGCCGTTCCTGACCTTCGCCGTCGAGCAGGTACGTAAACGCCCGCTCGTCCGGCTGGTGCGCCGCCCGGTGGCGCAGCAGCTCCACGAGCGTCGGTGGACCAAAGAATGATCCGGTGGACTGGGGCAGGGTCACGACAAATCGATCGCTGCGGGGACGGCAGGTTTACGTGGGTAGGTTCCAGTCTGCCGCACAGGGAATGCCACGGTGCCCGGTGGGCTGGAAACGTACCCACAGGCCGGCTAGGTGACGAGGCGATTCCGTGCTTGCAAGTTGCGGCAGGGCAAGGAATTCAGTGCGTGGCAGCCTCTTGGAAAATGGCGATTCCACCCCGCTTTGCCCTCGGCGTCAAGGCGGGAACTGCCACCGGTCATTCTAGCGGAAAAGTCTGCGCATTCTATCCAGTGCCCCCTGACTATCAGGTCCGACACTAGCCCGAAGCGCAAGCGAGGGACCAACGCCAACTTCCCTCGCTTGCGCGTCGGGCTAGTGTGAGAGCCCGGCTCTGCCCCAACGTCCATGACACCGAATCGGGCAAAACTCTCTCGACTGGATCTGGGTTTACCGATAAGGACGAGTACCCAAATCCTGCCGCCAGGCTGATCGGCCTTTTCTATCGGGCGGCTGCTAGCACATCTGGCTTTGAATTGAGGAGCTTCGAGCCATGAAGCATTTCATGGTTGTCACCACGTTGGCCGGGCTGCTGGCACTGTACGCTGGCTGCTCCGGCAAGCCGGACGGCGCCACCCAGCAGACTTCGGACGCAAAGTCGTCGTCGCGCCAAGAGACGGCTTGGAAGGTGGGCGATTCCGCCACGGGAATCCAGCCTGCTGAAGTGCGCCCTTCGCCGCACGCCGAGCAGGCGCCTGGCAGTTTGCCGCTCACCGTGGACGGCGGCGGCGCTAGCAGTGCCGCCGGCGCCCGCACCGATCTGAAGGCGCCGCCCGCCATGGTGGGCGAGCCGAAAGAAGACCTGGGCGCCATGCCGCGCGCCGCCAAGACCGGCAAAAAGCCGCCTCAGGCTCTTGGCGCGCGGGCAGCCGACGTGCATGCCACCGACAGCGGCGACTCGCCGCCGCTCTCGCTGCACGATCCGCGCGGGCGAGGGCCCGCGGCGGCCGCTGATCCGCCGTCGGCCGGCGCTCCGCCGGGGGGCTCGCCGCGCTCGGCCAGTTCCTCCGCCGCCACGCCCCGCACCCTCCGCGAGCGGCTGGGCAGCGGCCTGTCGAACTCCGCCGCCTCGTCCGTCGATCCGAGCGGCGTCGCAACCGTGCGGGTGTTTTACGGCACGAACCGCCAGCCGCTGGAGGTCGCACCGCTCAAGTGGCAGGACTACGCCAGGCACTTCCTCTGGCCAGGCGTCTTGGGCGGGATGACCATCGGCTGCATGGTCCTGCGCGGCGTGGGGGTGAAAGCCGGAGCGATGCGCGTTTGCACGCTGATCGGCGTGATGGCGACGCTCACCTGGTCCGCCTTTTCCGGTTACCAGACGCTCAAGGAATACCGGATCGCCACGCGCGCCGGCCAGCACTACGGCGGCGAGCGCGGCGCCCTGGAGATGGGAACCTGCGACGTCACGATCCCCGAGAAGCACGAAATCGGCGAGGTCGAAGCCCCGTCGATCTGGCGGCTGGAATTCAGGGAAGACCCGACCAAGCACGTCGTCTTCATGGGGGCCGAGCCGGTGGAGAGCGGCGCTTTCTTCAAGCAATTGCAGGAGCGCGTCGGCCGTTCGCCGCGCAAGGACGCCTTCGTCTTCGTGCACGGTTTCAACGTCGCCTTCGAAGACGCCGCCAAACGCACGGCGCAGATCGCCTACGACCTGAGCTTCGAGGGCGCGCCGATCTTCTTTAGCTGGCCGTCGCAAGGCAGCGCCTTCGATTACACGGTGGACAAGGAAAACTCCGAGTGGGCCGCCACCGACATCCGGGACTTCCTCAAGCAGGTCGCGGACCACAGCGGGGCGGAGCAAATCCACCTCATCGCCCATAGCATGGGAAACCGGGCGCTCACCTACGCGCTGCGCGGCATGTCCGTCGAGCGGCCTGGGCAAAAGCAGCCTCCAGCCGACCAAGCACAGTCTCCGGGAAGCCGAGTGTGGCTGAAGCAAAGGTTTAACGAGATCGTGCTCACGGCGCCGGACATTGACGCCGACATCTTCAGGACGCAAATCGCGCCAGCGGTCACGAAGGTGGCCAACCGCGTGACGCTCTACGCCTCGTCCCACGATCAGGCGCTGAAGCTCTCCAAAGAGATCAATGGCTACCCCCGTGCCGGCGATTCCGGCGACGGCCTGGTGGTGGTGAAGGGCATCGACACCATCGACGTTTCGGCCGTGGACACCAGCCTGGTGGGCCACTCGTACTACGGCAGCAGCGACACGGTGCTGACCGACATCTGGGACCTGATCAAGTGCGCCAAGAGTCCCGACCTGCGCGAATCCCTGCGGCCGCGCGACTACGCCGGGGGACTGAAGTATTGGGTCTTCGAGCCCAAGGAGACCGCTTCGACGGCAAGTCCTGGAACGGATGAGTTGCGCCGTTGACGCGTTGGAATCCACGTCGCAGCCGCAGTTGTCGGGCATCGAACCGGGGAATCCGTGCTTCTGCACTGACTCAGTGCCGTGGAGTCTGGCGGCCCTGCGGAAGATGTGCCACAATGCTGACACGTCCGGCCGTCCGACCCCCAAGGATGTCAGGGAGGTGCGGTGATGTCGCCCAAAGGCACGTCAGCGATCCGCGTGGCACACACCACGGCCGGCTTTCTGGCCCGCGTTGAAGGCTGGGGCACGATGCGCGAGAGTCCGCTGCTGCAAGAGTTTGCTTGGGAATGCCTCCAGGGGAATGCGTCGCCGCTGGTGGTCGATCTTTCGGCCTGCGGCTATTTGGACAGCACGTTTCTGGGCTGCCTGGTCGGCCTGCACCAGCACTTTGGCTGCGACCATCCTCCGCGGTTCGTGGTCGCGGCCAGCCCCGAGCAGCGGCAGCGGCTGTTGGCCCCGCTGCAACTGCACCGAGTTCTGAAGCTGATCGACGATGCCCCGCAACAGGTGGGCGACTGGCTGACGCTCTGCGCAACAGGCCCGAGTTCACTCCAGAGCGATCCCCGGCAATTGGGTCGGCACATGCTGGAGTGTCATCGCCGTCTCGCGGAACTCGGCGGCGCCAACGAGGCCGTCTTTGGCCCGATCGTCGAGCAGCTCGCCTGCGATTTGCAGAAGGCTGAGCGGCGCGGAGACGCGCCCCTGTCGCGCGAGCCGCGCGAGCCTTCAGGCGCGAGCTGCTGAACTGGCCGTTCCTGGTCGCGGACAAGTCCCGGCCACACCCTTCTGATCCTGTTGAACGCGTGCGCCCGGCACGTTGGAAACGTGCCCCACGCTCGGTCACAGCGGGTATCCCGCGGGCCGGCCGATGAACGGATTGCCGAGCTTTTCGCGGCCGATGGTGGTGTGCGGGCCGTGGCCGGGAAGGACGAGCGTGTCGTCGGGCAGCGTGAACAGCTTACGGTGGATGCCGTCGGCCAATTGTTCGAAGCTGCCGTCGGGGAAGTCGGTGCGGCCGACGCTCCCTTGGAAGAGCACGTCGCCGCCGAAGACGACGGCCGGTGTTTGGCCGCGCCAGATGAACACCACGTGGCCGACCGAGTGCCCCGGGATTTCGCGCACCTCCAGGTCGAAGCCGGCGGCACAGTACGTGTCCCCGTCGTCCAGCAGCACGTCCGCTGGGGGGCTGACCAGCTCCAGCCCGTAGCCCGCCGAAAGATTGAGCCGGGCATCGGTCAGCTTCGGTGCGTCGCCCCGCCCAATCACCAGCGGGCAATCGGGCCAGCGCTCTTTCAAGGCCGCGTTGCCGGCGATGTGGTCGGCATGGCCGTGCGTCAGCAGAATGGCGGCCGGCTCGAGTTGCTCGGCATCCAAACGCTCCAGAATCGCCTGCGGCTCCAGGCCGGGGTCCAGCACCAGACAGTCGCTTCGCCCGGCGAGGTGAGCGATGTAAGTGTTCTCCGCGAACGGCAGCGACACGATGGTCGCCAGTTGCAACGGGGCGGAACTCACTCGGCAAACTTTGCGGATAGGTACGGAGGGATACGGATCGCCGCGGATGGAATCGTGCCATCCGTGGCCGCATTGTAGACTGCCGCCGGGCCGCGCGGGAGGCGAACGCCAGGAGTCAGGAGTCAGGAGTCAGGGGTCAGCAGTCATGCAGGAGCCAAATCGCGCCTCTGCCTCCTGACTCCTGACTCCTGACTCCTGACTCCTGTCTCGCCACGCCTTGCAGCACCCCGACTGCGACCTACAATGTGTTTTTGCAGTGTCAACTCAACGCGCGTTCGCGGGCGGGGCAAGGCGGCGCCAGCCCGTCGCCAGCAAGGAGCCGGCTCCCATCGATGTCCACTACCTTTCAACTCGAACAGGTTGAAGTCGCCCTCTCGCCCCAGGAGCGGTTTCAGGAGTTCCTGCAAAGCCGGGGCCGGCGGATGACCCAGCAGCGGCGGCAGATCGTCGAAGAGGTCTTCAGCCGCCACGAGCACTTCAATGCCGACGAGCTGTGCGACCTGCTCAGCCGGTCGTCGCGCTCCAAGGTCAGCCGCCCAACCGTCTACCGCACGCTGACGGAACTGGAAGAGGCGGGCCTGTTGCGCAAAATGGTCCTCGCCGGCCGGCGGGGGGTCTACGAGCACGATTACGGCTACCCGCAGCACGACCATCTCTACTGCGAGAAGTGCGAGAAGCTGATCGAGTTCCACAGCGACGACGTGGCACGGATTCGCGAGGCGGTGGCCCGCGAGCACCACTTTCGGCCGGCCAGCCACCGCTTCATCATCTCGGGGCTGTGCGCCGAGTGCTTCCGGGCAAAGCGGCGGCCGCGGCGGCTGGAACTGGTGTAGAGCGTCCGCCCTTCACGGCCGGCGGTCTCCATCGTCTGCCAAACTGACAGACGTCTCGGAATGCGGCGGCCACGGTTCAGCGGGCATACCCGAACGCAACTCGTGGCTGTGGTTCGACTTGGTGACATCGCCCGGCGTGTGAGAATCGAGCCGGTCCGGAACTTGCTCTCCCAATATCGGAGTGCCCTACCCCGAACATTGGCAGCCGGCGTTCTGCCGCAGGCTGCTGCGGTGGGTCTGAGGAACGAATCCCGCCCTGATTTTGGAAGCGATCGGTCTGACGAATCCATCCGTTTAGTTGCGTCCCGGTGGGCCTGTTCCTCGGCCCACCCATCGAACACCAACCTGTTGGAGGCCAGCTCTTATGGCGACTGCTACCGCCACCAAGCCGAAGAAGTCCACCAGCGTCAAATTGCAGCCGCTGAACGACCGCGTGGTCGTCGAGCGCGAGGAAGAGGAAGAGAAGACCACGGGCGGTCTGTACCTGCCCGACAGCGCTCGGGAGAAGCCTTCGCGCGGCCGCGTGATCAGCGTCGGCAACGGCCGCCTGCTCGACGACGGCAAGCGCAGCCCACTGCAGGTCAAGGCCGGCGACCGCGTGCTGTTCACCACCTACGGCCCCGACCAGGTCAAGATCGGCGAGGAAGAATACCTGCTGATGCGGGAAGAGGACATTCTGGCCGTCATCGACTGAGCAGTCTGGTGAATCGCGGCGGCTAAACCGCAAGCGGATGCCGCGATGGATGATCGGAACAACTGACCACTGACCACTGACATACGCTGGAGAGAATCCCCATGCCGAAAATTATTGCTTTTGACCAGGAAGCCCGCGACGCGATTCGCCGCGGCGTCTCGAAGCTTGCCCGGGCCGTGAAGGTCACCCTGGGACCCAAGGGCCGCAACGTGATCCTGCAAAAGAGCTTCGGCTCGCCGACCGTCACCAAGGACGGCGTCACCGTCGCCAAGGAAATCGATCTCGAAGACGTTTACGAGAACATCGGCGCCCGCATGGTGCGCGAGGTGGCCAGCAAGACCAGCGACGTGGCCGGCGACGGCACGACCACCGCCACCGTGCTGGCCGAGGCGATCTTCAACGAGGGCCTGAGGGCCGTGGTCGCCGGCGTCAATCCCATCCAGATGAAGCAAGGCATCGAGAAGGCCGTGGCCGACATCGCGGCCAAGCTCAAAAGCATGTCCATCAAGATCAGCACCAAGGACGAGATGGCCCAGGTGGCCTCCGTGGCCAGCAACAACGACATGGAGATCGGCACGCTGCTCGCCGGCGCCATGGAAAAGGTCGGCAAGGACGGCGTGATCACGGTCGATGAAGGCAAGAGCCTGCAGACCGAGGTCGAGTGGGTCGAAGGCATGCAGTTCGACCGCGGCTATCTCTCGCCGTACTTCGTCACGCATCCCGATAAGATGACCTGCGAACTGGAAGATGCGTACGTTCTGGTCTACGAGAAGAAGATCGGCATGGCCCGCGACTTGGTGCCCGTGCTGGAACAAGTGGTGCAGGCCGGCAAGCCGCTGCTGGTGATCTGCGAAGAGGTCGAGGGCGAGGCCCTGGCCATGCTGGTGCTCAACAAGCTCCGCGGCACGCTGAAGGCCTGCACGGTCAAGGCCCCCGGTTACGGCGACCGCCGCAAGGCCATGCTGGAGGACGTTGCTATCCTCACCGGCGGCCAGGCCATCTTCGAGAGCCTGGGCGTGAAGCTCGAGAACGTGAAGCTCACCGACCTGGGCCGCGTGAAGCGGGTGACGATCGACAAAGATAACACCACGCTCATCCAGGGCGGCGGCAAGACCGAGGACATCAAGGCCCGCATCGGGCAGATCCGCAAGGAGATCGAGAACTCGACCAGCGACTACGACAAGGAGAAGCTGGAAGAGCGGCTGGCGAAGCTGGCCGGCGGCGTGGCCAAGATCAACGTCGGCGCCGCGACCGAAAGCGAGATGAAGGAAAAGAAGGCCCGCGTGGAAGACGCCCTGCACGCCACCCGCGCGGCCGTGGAAGAGGGCATCCTGCCCGGCGGCGGCGTGGCCCTGGTGCGGGCCATCTCGTCGGTGAAGCCCTCGGGGCTGAGCCACGACGAAGAGGTGGGCTACAACATCGTGCTGCGGGCCTGCCGCTCGCCGATCACCGCCATCGCGGCCAACGCCGGCAAGGACGGCGGCATCGTCTGCGAGAAGGTGAGCGAGCTGAAGGGGAACATGGGCTACAACGCGGCCGCCGACAAGTACGAAGACCTGGTCAAGGCCGGCATCATCGACCCCACCAAGGTCACCCGCACGGCGCTGCAAAACGCCGCGAGCGTAGCGATCCTGCTGCTGACCAGCGAAGCCCTGATCGCCGAAAAGCCCAAGGAAGAAAAGGGCGCCAAGGGCCACGGCGGCGACCACGATATGTACTAAGCGAGACGTACCAGGCGAGCGGCCGGCGTAAGCCGGCGGATAAGAGCGGGAAACCAGAGCCGTCGTCGCCACACTTACTTGTTCTTCAACGACCCGCCCGGTCGCATGTTCGACTCGGCGGGTTTTTGCTGCGCTGTGGCAACCTGCGTTGGGTCCTTGCGGGGTGCGGTACGCGGTAGTAGCGTCGTGGCAGGAGCAAGTGCGCCATGCCGTTGATCTTCGAATGGGACGAAGAAAAAGCCGCCACCAATCTGCGCAAGCATCAGGTAAGTTTCGAGGAAGCGAAGACGGTGTTCAACGATCCGATGTCGCTCACTATATTTGATGAAGAGCACTCGACTGACGAACAACGATATATCGACATCGGCACATCATCGAGGAGCCGTGTCTTGGTCGTGGCGTACACGGAACGCGGTCAGAGCATTCGGTTGATCAGCAGTCGCAAGGCGACGGCGATAGAGCGGAGACAATATGAACAAAGCAACTCGTAAGCCCACCCAGCGAGATGACGATCTGCGGTCCGAATACGACTTTCGGGCCGGCGTGCGGGGCAAACATCACAAGGCCTATGGCGAGGGCCACACCGTCAAGATCCACAAGACCAACGGCACGACCGTGGTCCAGCACGTCACGCTGGAAGAAGGAGCCGTTCTGCTGGATCCGGATGTGAGCGAATACTTCCCGACCTCCGAGGCGGTGAATGCCGCTCTGCGGTCGCTGATCGCGCTGGTTCCGAAAAAGCGAAAGGGCGCTCGCCGACGGTAGTCCGCTTCCACCGTGATCCTCCTCATCGACAACTACGACAGCTTCGTCTTCAACCTGGCGCGGTATTTCCGCCGCCTGGGGCACGATGCGCTCGTGGTGCGTAACGACGCCATCGACGTGCCCGGCATTCGCTCGCTGCGGCCGGCGGCGGTGGTGCTGTCGCCGGGGCCTTGCGCGCCCGCGCAAGCCGGCTGCTCGCTCGACGTGGTGCGGCAACTGCATGCGGAAGTGCCGATGCTGGGAGTGTGCCTGGGCCATCAGGCCATCGGCGAGGCGCTGGGCGGCCGCATCGTGCGGGCTCCCGAGCCGGTCCACGGCCGCACGTCGCTCGTGCACCACGACGGCCAGGGGATCTTCGCCGGCCTGCCGAGCCCATTCAATGCGTGCCGGTACCATTCGCTGGTCGTCGAGGCGTCCAGCGTGCCGGATTGCCTGGAAGTCTCGGCCCGCAGCGAAGACGGCCTGGTGATGGCCCTGCGGCACCGGCAATATCCCGTGGTCGGCGTGCAGTTCCATCCCGAGTCGATTCTCACCGAGCACGGTTTCGTGATGTTGGCCGGATTCCTGCGGTTAGCAGGATTGGAGGCGAGCGATGCGGCGACGTTGGATGACGAACTGATCCAGCCCGCTGAGATTACCGCGCTGCTGCCAGCCACGCCGGTCACGTTTTGACGGACTCCCCGGAGTGCTTGGGGGCGGTCACACGACTTGGGCGATGGTGTTTCCCCGCGCCTTAAGGCACTCCCGTTAGCACCTCCCTGAGCACCTCGGGAGAGGCGGGAACAAAGAGCCACGTACCAGCGGAGCAAAGCCCCGCGAAAAGCAGAACGTATGTCACGTTAAGGCACCAGGCAGCGCAATACCAACGTCGTCCTCGGGCGCTCACTGGAATCCCTTCGTAGCCGATGGATAGAAGCGTCCAGATCGAGAGCACGATTAATGGAGGCAACCAACCGACGCCCAACAACGCCGACCGTAGCGCTCGCGCACAGAGGTCGTCCCCGCGATCGGTGAGCGCGTCGCGCACATCGGACTCTGCACCGGGATCGACCACTTCTAGAGCGCTCACATCGCTCTCGTATTCGCCTGCCGGGCTGATCGAACCGATGACGATCCACAGGCCGATGAGCAGCAGCCCGGGAGGAAACACGAACACGAGCAGCGCCAAGAGCAGCACCAGTGCGCCTGGCGCATCGAGCCCGTGCAGGTAGTGCCAGATCGCCGAAGCCGCCGTGCCGCCAAGGAAGTCGGGATCATGGGCGCCGTCGGCCGTGGTTCCGCAGCGCCAACAAACGTGCCAGTCGTGGGGCAGCAACTCGCCGCAGGCGCCGCACGGCCGCTCCGGTGTGGCGGCGGCGCTGGCGTCGTCTTCGCCGGACGAGAGCACCTCCTCGGCCGCCGCCGCGTCGTCGGCCGCGACGTGCAGCGCGACGCCGCCGACCGCGTTGCTCAAGTGCCAAAACCAGGTCACCAGCTCGACGTTGCTGAGGTTCGCCGGAATTCCGGCGAAGCCGAGCTGTGCCCGCAGGATTTCTCCCTCGAGCGGAGTCAAATACGTCGCGGCGGTGACCTGAGACATGAGTGCCCGCCAAGAGAACAAGGGCCGCCCCGACAGGACAGTTTCCCATCCGCCAGGAGCCATAGCAAATGTTGGTGTTGGCGGATCGGTCGGCCCGCGTGGTCAACTCGCTCCGCGCGTTGACTGCGACTCGCAGAGCGAGTCGGCCACATTACGCCGAATCCATCAGATCCAAGCTCGGGCAGATCGCGTGCACCTGGCGGCCCATGAAGTCGAGCACTTCCTGGGTGGTCCGCAGCTTGAGGGCTTCGGCCAGCACTTGCTTGGCCTTGGGCTTGGTGAGGTGGGCGGCCAGCTCCTTGATCGAGGGGATGAAGGCCGGGCTCATACTGAACTTCCGCAGGCCCATGCCGAACAGCAGCACGAAGCCGCGGGGCAGCGCGGCCATCTCGCCGCAGAGCGTCACGCTCTTGCGCTCGCGGCGGCAGCACGCGATCACGCGGGCAAGCACCCGCAGCACCGGCGGGCTGAGCGGCTGGCAGAGATGGCTGACCTTGGGGTTATCGCGGTCGGCCGCCATCAGGTACTGCACCAGGTCGTTGGAGCCGATGGAGACGAAATCGACCTCTTCCAGCAGCGAGTCGATCGACACCGCCGCGGCCGGCACCTCGAGCATCAGCCCCATCCGCACCCGGCCGTAGGGCATCCGCGCCACGTCTAGCACCCGCTTGCAGCGGTTGACCATGCCGCGGACCTTCCGCATTTCCTCCAGCGTGGTGATCATCGGGAACATCAGCCGGACCTTCTTGTTCCGGCCCGGTTCGGCCGCGGCGGCCCGCAGCACGGCGCGGATCTGCGTCATGAAGAACTCGGGGTGCTCGAACGACAGGCGGATCGAGCGCCAGCCGAGAAATGGGTTCGCCTGCCGGCTGTGCCCGAGATAGGGGATCGTCTTGTCGCCGCCCAGGTCGAGCGTGCGGATGGTGATGCTGTGGTTCGGGCTGGCCGCGATGATTTCGCGGTAAGCCCGGAGCTGCTCCTCCTCGTCGGGCACCGAGGGGTGCGTGAGGAACAGGTACTCGGTGCGGAACAGGCCGATGCCGCTGGCACCCATCGCGGCGGCAGCCCGCGCGTCGGAGACGTTGTTGATATTGGCCAGCAGCTCCAGGCGGATGCCGTCGGCGGTAACGGCCGGCTGGTCACGATTCTCGGCCAGGTGGTCCTTGAGATCGACGAACTCGCGCTGCAGCTTGCGGTAGGCGCTTTCGGTCTCCGAGTCGGGATTCACGAGCACGTGCCCCTCGCGGCCGTCCACCACCATGATGTCGCCGGTTTTGACGTGCTTGAGGATGCCTGCCAGGCCGGAGACCGCCGGAATGCCGCGCGAGCGGGCGAGGATGGCGGCGTGGCTGGTGCGGCCGCCGGCTTGGGTGACGATGCCGATCACCTCGCGTTCGCCCAGCGCGATGACGTGCGAAGGAAGCAGCTCGTCGGCCACGACGATCAGCGGGCCGGGGAACGACTTCGAGCCGGCCTGCAAGACGGGCGAGAGATGCCCGCTCAGCCGCACGATCACGTCGCGAATGTCGGCCAGCCGCTCCTTGAGGTATTCGTCCTTGGTCCGCGCGAAGAGCGACGTGTAGTCGTTCATCACGTGGTGCAGCGCGGCCTCGGCCTGCTGACGCTGGTTGACGATCCAGTCGTTGACCTTGGCCAGGAAGGCCGGGTCGCGAAGGATGGTCTCATGAGCGTGGAAGATCTCGGCTTCCTGCGGCCCGACCTGGGTGGCCACTTTCTGGTACAGCGCGCGCAGGTCGGCCTCCGTCCGCTCCAAGGCTCGCTCGAACCGATCCCACTCCTGGACGACCTGGTCGTCTTCCAGCGGCTGCGCCTGGCGGTCGAAGTAGATTTCGTGGATGCAGTACGCCGTGCCGACGGCCACACCCGGTGAAACGGCAAGTCCCCGTCGCATGCAGTGATAGTACCGGGCTTTGTGACGAGTCCGCAAGCTGAGACTTGGCCGACGGAAAGACGGAGCTTGGGCTTCGTCCTCGCATTCGCAAGAGCTGGCCGGCCATCGAGAACGGGCACGACGACGAGGACGATGACCCTCAGCCTCCCGAAGTCTGGCGACTTCGGCTACCGGACGCTGCGCACGCTCGTCGGCGTGTGACCAACAGCCCGACTTTTCCGTTTGTTCCGGACGTGCCGCGCGCCGCGACATTTCTAGTCCGATTGTGTCGCCTGCGACGATTGGTGCAGTAGCCGCCGGTTCGTCCGCAGCGGCGGACTGGCTGATTGGAACTCACCGTAATGGATACTCCGTGCTGTTGGCGGCCTGAGCCGGAGGCGCCGCGGAGTCGATAGAGCGCTACTCCCATTGCCGATTCAAGGAGACGTACGCCATGAAACGTGCCTTCGCCACGTTGCTGCTGACGCTGAGCGGGGCGACTTTCCCGCTGACCGCTGGGGGACAGGGACCGCCCGCTCCGCCGGCCGAGCTTTACAAAAGCCCCACGGACGACCGCTCGGTGTGGACGCGGGGCGCGGCGCCGACAGGCGAGCCGACGCCGCTGGCCCCCGAGGGGGGCGTTCCCACGCCGGCCGAGGGATCGCCGGCCGACCTGGCGCCGGCCCCGCAGAGTGAGCCGGCCACGCCGGCGAGGCGCTCGGTTTCCGCGCCGCTGCCGCTGAACGAGTCGTTCCAGCCGGTGTCGTCGCCGGAGGCCGCCGCCCCGACTCCGCTGGCCCCGGAGACTCCGTCCGAGACCAAGGCCACGAGCATTCCCGGCGCCAGGATCGAGGACGTGCCGACGGAGGTGATCACCGAGCGGTATTCCAACCGGAAGATCAAGATCGAACGGCACGTGACGCAGGACTCGGACCGCAACTTCGCCAACCACGGCCCCTGGATCATGTACGCTTCCGACGGCACGCTGATCGCCAAGGGGCGCTACGAGTTCGGCAAGCGGCAGGGCGAATGGCAGCGGCTCTACGACTCGAAGGACGAGCGCGTGGTGGGCAAGTTCGCCAAGCAGTTCTCGGCCCCCTTCATCGGCATCGCCTATTTCGTGGACGACAAGCTGCACGGCACCTGGAAGATCGTGGACGGCCAGCAGCGCGACGTGCGCTCCTGGGAGTTCAAGCACGGCCGGCCGGACGGCAGCGCCATCACCTACTTTCCCAACGGCCGCAAGCAGAGCGAAATGACCTTCGTCGATGGAACGCTCGACGGCGCCGTGACCGAGTGGGACAGCATCGGCAACGTGGTCAAGAAGACCGAATACAAGGACGGCCGCAGCACCACGCCGTACGTCAAGAAGTATCCCAGCGGCGCCAAACAGCACGAAGGGCAATACCTGGGACCCAAGCAAGTGATCAAGACCGAAGTGGATTTCTGGGCCGGCGTCGTCGAGCCCCAGGTAATCAAGAAAGAGGGCAGCCCCAGGCGCCACGGCAAGTGGACCGAATACTACGAGCACGGCGGCAAGAAGTTCGAAGGGGAATTCGACGAAGACCAGCCCATTGGTCTGCACGTCTGGTGGTATCCCAACGGACAGAAGATCGCCGAAGGCCGCTTCGACGCCGGCAAGGCCCACGGCCACTGGACGTGGTGGCACGAGAACGGCCAGAAGCAGAAGGATGGCCAGTTCCAGCTAGGCGTGCAGACCGGCACCTGGGTCCACTGGAAGGTGGACGGCAAGGTGCAGGAAGTGCAAGAGCACTCGCTGGCGCCGATCTCGCCGCAGCAGGCCAAGCAATTGACCAACGGCGGCGAGCTGACGCGGCAAGAACAGCCGACGGAGGCCGTCGAGGCCGAGCCGGCCATCCAGTCCGCGGCGCAGCCGACCATCCGCCGCCTGCGACCGGTGCCGCAGCAGCGGACGCAGGCCCCGTCGCGATTCCGCAGCCGCTAGCCCCCCGTCAACCTCGCGCGGTGTAAAGCACCCCGGCTGCCGCGGAAAGCAGTCGGGGTGCTCCCACAGGCACACCGCGGGCGCAACGCAAAAAGCCCCTCGCGGGTCAGCCCCCGCGACGGGCTTCTTCGTTACGCGACACATAATGACGAATGTCGAAGCACATTCGAGCTTCGTCCTTGGTCATTTCCGGCCGTCTAGCGCTTCTTCTTGGCGCTCTTCTTGGGCGACTTCTTGGCCGCCTTCTTTTTGGGCGAGGCCTTCTTCGCGGCTTTGGCCGGGGTCTTGCTCTTGCTCGACCTCGATGACCTCGCGCCGCTAAAGATGCGGTCCCAGTTGTCCGAGAACTTGGGCGTCGCACCGGTCCGAACGATTGGTCCTCCCATCACTACCTCCACGAAACCATTGAGTCACAAGAACGAACATCTTGCTCGGTGGCAAGGGCCACATTGTATGCCGGCGCGGGGCGGCGACAAGGGAGAGGCTTCGGACTTCGGGCTTCAGACTACAGGCTGCGGGCTGCTGGAGCCTGAAGTCCGAAGGCTGCAGCCCCTTCGTCGCCTCCTTATCGCTCGACCCAATCGAACGCCACGGCGGCATCCAGTCCACCACCGTCCTGAGTGTTGTCCAGCACTTGTAGAATCTGCCCTTTCACCCGCTCGTGCTCGGGGTGCGGCAGGTAGGCGTCGCGGCTGGCCTCGTCGGCAAACGTCATCACGAAGCCGTGCGTAAAGCCCCGGTTGAGTCCTTCGGGGCTGGAATACGCCCCCCAGGAAAAGTCGCGGATGCCCGGGATCTTGCTCCGCAGCCCGGCGATTTCGGCGAAAAGCCGCTCGATGGTGCCCGGGGATACGTCGCGACGAATGCGGATCAGGACGACGTGCTTGACCATGTGGCAAACGATCGTTCCGGGAGCGAAGCTAAGATCACCGTCGAACAATGAGCGCCCGGTTACTTGGGCCACTCCGCCTGCGGGTCGAAGTTCATCATGGCGGTCTCCGGGTGCTCGGGAATGCGCGGGTGCAGATACGGCTTCTCCGAGGCCTTATGGCAAGCGTAGCAGCCCTCCACCGTAAAGCGATAGGCGGCCACGAACTTGTTTCTGTCCTTGGCGTCGATGGCGTCCTTGAGCTGTTTGAGGGGAGTGTTCTCCAGCGCCTGGAGGATGTCGGCCAGCTTGATGTCGCGCTTGGCGCTATCCTGCCGCACCGGCTTGATCCGCACGGCCCAGCGGAGGTGCGATCTGGTCTCACCCCAATAGAAATCCGCCAGCGGCCAATTCGCTTGCTGGCCCGCGAACCACAGGTTCGAGAAGTGATAGCCGACGTCCAGCATGGCGTGGGCCTGGTCGGGCGCCTGGCCCTTGAGAGTCTCCAGCTCGTCGCGGAGCTTGGCGACCTCGCCGCCGGCATCGGCCGGCTTGG